>JAQGHZ010000464.1 GCA_028291485.1 Rubritepida sp.
GCCTTTTTCCGCCGCGATTCCCTCGCGCAGCTTCTGCATGAAGGCGTCCTCGCTCAGCTCCAGCACCTCGGCCCAGCCGCGGATCAGCCGCGCCTCGTCGACCAGCACGCCACCGATGTCGAAGACGACCCAGGCGATCACCAGGTGAGCTCCATCACGGCGATGCGGTTCTCCGAGCGCGGCAGCGCGCGACCGACCAGCTTCTCCTCGTTGTACAGCGCATAGATCGCGCTGCCGGCACGTCCGATCGGCAGGGCGCGGCTCGCGGTGGCGACGCTGGCGATGCCTTCGCGCTTCTCGGCGACCTCCTGGTCGTCGATCAGCACCACGTCGCGCGGCCAGGAGAAATAGCCGCGCGGACGCGTCAGCCGCACGACGCAATCGGCGCCGCCCTCCGCCTCGGTCAGCGCCGCGGGGGGCCGGAGATTCACGACCGTCGAGGAGCGCGGGAAATGCGAGCGGAAGTAGTGCGCGATGGGATGTCCCGGCACGCTCAGCACGATCTCGACCGGCATGTAGCGCCACGCCGGCAGGATCGCGCTGCCCCAGGCGCCGTCTGCGCCCGTCGTCACGTTCAGCAGCGCGTCGCCCTCGCGCTGGCCCTGCCAGTCGAGCGTGTAGACCTCGACCGTGGCGCCGGCGACGGGGCGGTTGGTCGCCACGCCGTTGGACAGGCCGGTCACGATGCCGCCGATCCGCGGCCGCTCCTCCGGAATCACGCCCATCGTGTGCGGCTCGCGGCCGGCGATGTGCTTGAATTGCTCGCGGAAGGACCGCCAGTGATAGGCCGTCTCGCGATGGTCGAGGCCGGTGAGCAGGATGTTGTTCGCGCCGCGCAGGCTGGGTCCGTCCTGCGTGATGCCGGTGGGCGTGCCGGGCCGGCCGACATAGCGGCCGTCGGGCTGCGCGTAGAGGTCGTTGTCGGTGCGGATGGTCAGGAAGCTCGTGCCCGCGACCACGTCGGTCGCGCCGCCGTTCAGCCGGCGCAGGAAGGGCGCGCGCGCGTTGAACTCGCTGCCCGGGTTGAACTCCCAATCGTAGACGCCGTGGTTGGGCGTGCCGCAGGTGATCACATGGCTCACCTGCGCGGCACCGGCCGGCTGCGAGACGAAGTCGCGGATCGGATAGCCGCCGCGCGAATTGCCGACGAGCGCCACGCGTGCCGCGCCGGTCCTGGCGCGCAGCTCGGTGACGGCGGCGGCCAGGCGCTGCGTCTGCTCGGCGCTGGAGCTGCGATCCGCCTGGGCCACGGCGTCGTCGGCGCGCGCCAGCGGGTCGGGCAGGCTGATCGCCGTCATCCGCTCGCGCGGCCAGTTGTTGGATTCGAAGCGCCAGAGCGTGGTCATCCACAGCGCGGCGTGGTCGCCATTGCCGTGCACGAAGAGGATGGGCGCCGGCGCGTCCTGCGCGCGAGCCAGGCGTAGGAAGGGCAGGGCAAGCGCGGAACCAAGCAGCGCGCGGCGGGGGAGGGTCATGTTCAGCTGTCCAGCCTGATGCCGAGCTCGCGGATCAGCGGTCGCCAAAGCGCGTTCTCGGAGGCCACGAAGGCGTCGAACTGGGCCGGCGTCCAGGGCTGATAGTCGATCCCCAGCCCGTGCATGCGCGAGGCGATGTCCGGCGACTGGATCGCGGCGATCATCTCGGCGGAGAGCCGCGCGATGATCGGGGCCGGCGTCGCCCTGGGCACGCTCATGCCCTGCCAGCCATAGGCGATCGTGTTGGGATAGCCGAGCTCGGCCATGGTCGGCACGTCCGGCGCATCGGGCGTGCGGGTCTCGGTCAGCGCGGCGAGTGCGCGCACACGGCGGTCGCGGAGGAAGGGCAGCCCGGTCGCGGTGTCGATCACCACGCAATCCACCTGGCCGCCGAGAAGATCCTGCATGGCCGCCGGGCCGCCACGATAAGGCACATGCGTGACGTCGATGTTCGTGCGCCGCTTCACAAGCTCCATCGCGAGGTGGTGCGGCGAGGCGACGGCCGGTGTGCCGTAGGTGACGGAGCGCTGCCGCGAAGCGGCCAGCAACCCCGCGAAGTCGGTCGGCGCACCCTCCGGCCGCACGACGATGTAGAGCGGGAAGCGCCCGATGAAGCCCACCCCCGCGAGATCCGTGTCGGGATTATAGGGCAGCCGCGTGTAGAGCGCGGGGTTGTAGGTCAGGATGCCGTTGTCGACATGCAGCCAGGTGTAGCCGTCGGGCGCCGAGCGCGAGACCGTGTCGCTCGCCAGGACGGCGCCGCCGCCGGGCCGGTTCTCCACCACCACGTTCTGCCCGAGCCGCGCGGATATGGCCGCGCCGATGAGGCGCGCGAAGGTGTCCGACGCGCCGCCCGGCGGATAGCCGACGACCCAGCGGATGGGATGATCGGGGAAGCCCTGCGCCTGTGCCGCCAGGGGCAGCGCAGCCATGGCGGCGCCCGAGCGGAGCAGGTTGCGGCGTGCCAGCATGGGTCGATGTCTCCGGGGTATCGCGGCCATCATGAAGGGCCGGCGCCCACCTTCCAAGCCGTCATCCCCACGAGCTTCAACCATGCGAGCTTCAACCCTACGAGCTTCAACCCTACGAGCTTCAACCCCACGAGCTTCAACCCCAGGAGCTTCAACCTCAGACCGCGCCGGCCTTCGGCACGGGCGGGTCGGTGCAGACGCGGTTGCGACCGCCGCGCTTGGCCTCTTAGAGCGCCGCATCCGCGCGTTCGATGAGATGCGCCGCCGCCTCGCCCGCACCTGCCACGGCCAGGCCCAGCGAGACGGTCACGCCCAGCCGCTGCCCGGTCTGCCGGATGAGCAGCGACGCATTGCCGACACGCGCGCGGATCGCCTCGGCGGTGCGTGCCGCCTCCTGAAGGTCGGCGCCGCGCAGGATCACGCAGAACTCCTCGCCGCCGAAGCGCGCGGGCAGCGCATCCTTGCCGATGGCCTGGGGCCCCAGGGCTTGCGATAGCGTGGCAGCCAGCAGACGCAGCACGTCGTCGCCGACGTGATGGCCGTGCGTGTCGTTCACCGCCTTGAAGTGGTCCACATCCACCATGAGGAGGGTGAGCGGCACGGTCGCCGCCTCCTCCAGCCCCGCGCGCAGCGCCTCATCCAGGCCGCGGCGATTGGCGAGGCCGGTGAGGGGGTCGGTCGTGGCCTGGCGCCGCGCCTCGGCGAGCTCGGCGTGGAGCTCCTGCGTCTTGCGCGCCTTCTCGGTGAGGCGGCGGACGGCGGCGTCGCTGCGGCGCGTGACCTCGCGCGTCCCGGCGACCAGTCGTTGCAGCACGGCCCCCAGCGCCTCCGGCCGCTCCGCCAGACCGTCCGAGGCCTCGCGCAGCGAGCCGCCGTAGCGGGTCGCGGCCTCGCGCGCGCCGTCCACCAGGGTGACCGCCTCGGACACCGCCCCCTCGAGCCGGCGCGACATCTCGTGCAGCGAGAGCGCCTCGTGCCCGGCGTCGAAGAACTGCGCGTGCAGTTCGTCCATCAGCGGCTGGGCGACGCGCGCGCCGGCCTCCAGCGCCGCATCCAGCGCGTGGCGCAGCCCGGGTTCCGCGCCGCCCTGGTAGCTGAACCAGATGAGATAGTTGGCCGGTGTCGGCGAGAGCCCGCGCCGCAGCATCGAGGCCATGGCCGCATGCGCAAGGACGAGGTTCGGATCCTTGCGCAGCGGGGCCGGAGCTGACTGCGGTTCCGATCGCGGCGGTGGGAGAGGGCATGCTCGGCTCGGATCCCGTTCGTTCCGGGTCGAGAAAACCACCATAAGGTGAACAGAAGGTTTCCGGAGTCAGCCGAGCCCGGTGATCGCCTTCACCGCGATCATCCAGAGCGGCAGCGTGACGATGGACAGGAAGTGTTCCGACGAGGTGATAGCCGCCATCAGCGGCGCGTCGCCCCCCATGGCGCGCGCCATGACATAGGAGGTCGCCGCCGTCGGCAGCGCCATGAACAGCACGGCGATCATGGTGGCCAGCGGGGCGAGATCCAGCCAGAGGCAGACCGCGAGGGTCAGCGCGGGGACGATCAGCAGCTTGAGGAAGGCGGTCGCGAGCTGCAGCGGGATCCGGTCCGCCAGCGCCTCGACCGAGAGCGCCGCCCCGACCGCCAGCAGGCCCAGCGCCACCGAGGCGCGGCCGAGCGAATCCAGCAGCGGCCTCACCCCTGGCGGCAGCCCGCCGAGCCAGGCGACCAGGAAGCCCACCACGCAGGCCAGCATCAGTGGATTGCGCAAGATCTGCCGTAGAATCGGCCAGGGCCGGAAACCGTTCTCCGAGGCGAAGGCGGCATTGCTCACGAACTGCACGAAGGGGACGATCAGTCCCGAGGAGACGGCGCCCAGCGCGATCCCCGGCAGGCCGAACATGGCGCCCGCCACGGCGAAGCCGATGAGGTTGTTGAAGCGGATGCCGCCCATCACGACGCTCGTCATCGCCGCATGGCTCTGGCGGTAGTGCCGCGAGATCAGCAGCGACAGCACGGTGCCGATGCCGAGCGCGATCCAGATCGCGATCAGCATGCCGAAGATCGGCACCTCGCCCAGCCGCACCGAGCCGATCGCGGCCACCAGCAGCGAGGGCAGCAGCACCCAGAAGATCAGGCGCTCGATCCCCG
>JAQGHZ010000512.1 GCA_028291485.1 Rubritepida sp.
AGCCGGGCGATCCCATCCCAGGTGATGGCCTGGCCCAGCTCGCGGTGCGCGAATTTCGCGATGTCGAAGATGGAGGCGTCCGCGGGCACATATTGCCGCATCGTCTCGAAGGCCGGCCGCCCGCGCCGCAGCGTCTCCAGCGCCCAGCTCGGCGAGACGGCGATGTCGCGGATCGTGCGGGCCCGCCAGCGGAAGGGCACCTCCAGCCCGTTGGCGACTTCGCCCACGCGCTTCGGCCGGCAGGGCACGTCCATCGTCACCACCAGCGCCTGGGCGCCGGCGGCCTCGGCGCGGCGCACCAGGTCGAAGGAGCGCGCATGGTCGTTGGCCGGTGCCGGGTAGAGCTGGAACCAGTACACGTCGGGCGCGATCCGCCCGAAGGTCTCGATGCTCTCGTTCGCGACGGTCGAGCCGATATAGGGACTGCGCGCCTTCTGCGCCGCGCGGGCGAGGATGTCGCCCGTGCCCGGCCAGACCACGCCCGGATTGCCCATCGGCGAGACGCCGATCGGCATCGCATACTCCTGCCCGAAGAGCGTCACGCGCGTGTCGATGCCAGTGATGTCGACGCCGTAGCGCGGCAGGATGCGCACCGCGTCCATCGCGGTGCGGTTGCGCAGCACGTTGGGCGCGCCGTCGCCCACGCCGCCGGCGGCGTAGTCATAGGCGAAGCGCGGCACACGCCGCCGCGCGCGGCGCTCCATCACGTCGTAATGCGGGAAGAGTCGGCGCAGCCGCAGCCCGGCCTCGTCGAGCGGCGGGACGGGCGGCAGCGTCAGCGCGGCGGCGCGCCGCTCCTCATGGGCATCGGGCATCGGACATCCTCCAGGCCGGGCACGGCGCGGCCCGGGTCATCGAAGCGCCATAGGACCTCCGCTCACAGAAGCGGGCAAGACGCCGCGCGACGATGCTGCACCGCAGCGTGACGGGGCATGGCAACCCGCACATACTGCGCAGTATTGGGAAGGAGACTCCGGTTCACGCGGAAAAGGATCCCCCATGTCCACCACCGACGCCGTCACCAGCAGCGGCATCATTGTCGGCAGCCCCCATGAGATGCGCCGGCGCATCCGCGCCATCGTCGGCGCGGCCTCGGGCAATCTCGTCGAATGGTACGACTTCTACGCCTATGCCTTCACGGCACTCTATTTCGCGCACGCCTTCTTCCCGGCCGGCGATCCCACCGTCCAGCTCCTGAACACCGCCGCCGTCTTCGCCATCGGCTTCCTGATGCGCCCGATCGGCGGCTGGCTCTTCGGCCGGATCGGCGACCGGAAGGGCCGGAAGTTCTCGATGCTGACCTCGGTGCTGCTGATGTGCGGCGGCTCGCTGCTCATCGCCGTCATCCCGACCTACGAGACCATCGGCATCGCCGCCCCCATCGTGCTGCTGGTGGCGCGCATGGCGCAGGGCCTTTCGGTCGGCGGCGAGTACGGCACCTCCGCCACCTATATGAGCGAGGTCGCGAGCTCGAAGAACCGCGGCTTCTACGCCTCCTTCCAGTATGTGACCCTGATCGGCGGGCAGCTGCTGGCCGTGCTGGTCATCGTGGTCCTGGAATTCACGCTGACGACCGAGCAGCTGCGGTCCTGGGGCTGGCGCATCCCCTTCGTGATCGGCGCCGTCGCGGCGGTCGTGGCGCTCTACCTGCGGAGCTCGCTGCACGAGACGACGACGGCGGAGAGCCGCTCCCGCAAGGAGGCGGGCACCATGCGTGCCCTGCTCCAGCATCCCCGCGCGCTGCTGACGGTGATGGGGCTGACGGCCGGCGGCTCGCTCGCCTTCTACACCTTCACCACCTACATGCAGAAATACCTGGTCAACACGGCCGGCCTGCCGGTGAAGACGGTCAGCATCCTGATGGCCGTGGTGCTGCTGCTCTACATGGGCATGCAGCCCATCCTGGGCGCGATCTCCGACCGCTTCGGGCGGCGCAACCTGCTCTTCGTCTTCTGCATCGGCGGCATCCTTGCAACGGTGCCGCTGCTGGCCGCGCTGGGGACGGCCTCCAGCGCGACGATGGCGGGTGGGCTGCTGCTCTGCGCGCTGGCGATCGTGAGCTGCTACACCGCGATATCAGGCGTGCTGAAGGCCGAGCTCTTCCCGGCCGAGATCCGCGCGCTGGGCGTGGGGCTGTCCTACGCCATCGCCAATGCACTCTTCGGCGGCACGGCGGAATACGTGGCGCTGCGCTTCAAGGCCGCGGGCAACGAGGGCGGCTTCGCCTGGTATGTGGTGGGGATGATGGGGGTCGCGCTGGTCGCGGTGCTGTTCATGCCGGACATGCAGAAGCACGGGCACATGCGGGACGAGCACAGCCCGCCGCGGTGACTTGAGGGGGCTTTGCCCCCCTCAAACTCCCCAGCAGGGAACACGTTCCCTGCACCTTCATTCCGGGCGCAGGCCCATCTTCTGCACGACCTCGGTCCACTTGCGCACCTCGGCCGCCACATAGGTCGCGAATTCCTCGGGCGTGCCGCGCTGGGGCTGGATGCCCTGGCTCGCCAGCTGCGGGGAGATGCGCTCCATCGACGTGCCGAGCGCCGCGTTCAGCCGCAGCACCAGCGCCTGCGGCAGGCCCGCCGGGCCCATGACGCCGCCCCAGCTCACCGTCTCGAAGCCAGGCACCGTCTCGGCGATGGTCGGCAGGTCC
>JAQGHZ010000525.1 GCA_028291485.1 Rubritepida sp.
GAGCGTGATCTGGACGAGCGCCTCATTGGGCCCCAGCCGGTCGAGGGCGGTCGCCGCATCGATCTGCGTGTCGCGCAACTGCAGGTATTCGGGCGCGACCGCGGCGATGTCGCTTTCCGCCTCCTCCCGCGCCGCGCGCCGCGCGCGGATCCGCTTGTCCAGGTCGCCCGCCGCGCGGCCCGAGGAGATCAGGTTGTCGCGCTCGACCAGGAGGGCGTTCAACTCGACGTCGAGGTCCTGGCGCCGGCGGATGGCGTCCGCGACCCGCTCATTGCCGCCCGAGGCGCCCAGCCGGGCGCTGGTCTGGTTCAGGAAGCGCGCGGTCTCGCTGCGCTGGGAGAGCTGCATCCCCCCGAAAGCCTCGGCCATCAACGCCTCGGCCTGGGCCGGATTGTCACGTGCCGTCGACACCAGCGTGTCCACATAGGGCAGGATATCGGCCGGGCCGAGGCCGATCCGGCGCTCCCGCAGGATCCCGGCCGCGCGCCGGAAGGCGGCCAGCGCCTCGGCCTTCTGCCCCTCCGCCAGGTATTCCCGCCCGGAGAGGGACAGGGTCGTGGCGACAGGGCGCTCGCCCGGCAGGCTGGCCGACAGCCGCTCCCCGGCCGAGCGGAAGCGCTCCGCCGAGACCCCCTCCCCGTCCGCACGGACCAGCGCCATGCCTTCGGCCCGCAGCGCCCGGCCCGCCAGGATGCCTGGGGCGAGGCCCGCATTGCGCAGGACCGTCTGCCCCCGGGCCATCATCGCCGACGCCTTGTCGGGCTCGCCCAGGCGCGAGGCGACCACGGCGCCGTAGCGCGCCGTCTCCGCCATGCCGAGGATCGCCGAATAGACCTGCGGCTCGATGACCTCGCCGAAGACCGGCGGCTGCGTGCTGGACGCGAGAAGCCGTGCCGGCACCGCCGCGCGGTATTCCGCCTCCGCCGCATCGAGTTGCCCCTGTGCCTCGCGCAGGCAGGACCGGTTCAGCTCGTGCATGCCGCGGTACTGGTGCAGGCGGGCCGAGGCGGTGCGGTCGGCGGAGGCGGTGGCCATCGCCGCCGCCCGCTAGAAGAGCCGGTCCGCCTCCTGGAAGCGCTGCTGGTTCGAAAGGTTGATCGCGATGTGCATGAGCGGCATCGCGAGGTTCGGGTTTGAGTCCGAGCGCAGGACCGCGATGCGCGCCGCCAGCGCCTGGCGGTAGACGTCCTCCGCCCCGGCGAAGTTCTCCGTCTGGTTCAGGTCGCGGCCCAGCAGCAGCAGGCGGTCGTATTGCGCCTCGTCCGCCGCCCCGACACGGTCCGCCGCCAGCCGCGAGACCGCGAGCTGCACGGCCTCGGACCGCGCGACGGGGGCGGAATCGCCTTCCGGCGCCACCTGCCCGGTCACCATGCGCTCGATGACCGGAAGCGTGGCCGGGAGCCCGTCGGCCACGACGATGCCGTCGCGGCCGCGCACCACGAGGCCCATATGGGAGGAGCCGTTGGAGCGGCGGGTACAGGCCAGCAGCCGGGCCGGGACATTGCCCAGGATGGTGGTGCTCTGCGGCGTCTCGCACTGGAAGCGCCGCTCGATCCATTCGCGCCAGCGCCCGGAGGTGGCGAGCTGGTCCAAATCGCCCGGCTCCCGCAGCGTGTAGATTCGCGCCGAAGGCTGCGTCCAGCCGCCGCAGAACACCTCCTCCGCATGGGCGAGCGGCAGCCCCAGGGCGGCACCGCCCGCGCGCTGCGCGACGCAGGCCTCGTTGCGCTGGTTCCGGCCGACAGGCCGGCTTTCGGTCCCGGACGCCCGCGTCGAGCTCGCATAGGCTTCGGGCGGCGGGCCGGCGCAGCCGGCCTGGAGGAGGCCGCTCAGCGCGACGAACAGGGCCAGGGCGACGTTGCGCAAGCTCAGTAATCCTGGTCGGCGACGTTGGTCAGCATCACGTCCGGATCGTCCACCGTGCCCAGATCGTTGTTCAGGATGACGTTATTGACAACCGGGATGATGGGGATCCGGAAGATCACAGGCGTCACGCAGTTCACGCTGGTGAGGGTACAGTTGTTGAAGCGGTAGAATTGCGAGCCGGTCGGCGGCACGCCGAGGGCGAGGGCAGCGGGGGGCGCGCTCGCGCTGGACGTCACGGCCGGATCGGTCGCCCTTCGTGGCCAGATCCAGTCCTCGGGCGATCTCGGCATCCAGGTGAGGGCGGGTTCGACTGGGCGAAGCTTGAGGCAATGCAAATATTGCAGGACGTATAAATAGCGGACGCATCGCCTGGCGGGTCACCGGTTTTGCACAGGCACATCGAGCGCCTGTCCGAGGGCTGATGCGCAGGGGAGGATGACGCCTCCGGAATAAACATCCATCGTGACCGCACACGGTACACGGAGCTGGCATGGCCGACATCACGGAAGACGCGATCCAACAGGGCGTCGAGAGTTTCATGGCGACCTTCGGCCGATTGCCGCCGAATTTCGCTTTGATGGCGGAGCACGCGCCCGGTGCCTTCGCGGGCTACGGCCTGACGCGATCCTATGTCATGCGGGACCGGGACGAAGGCGGCGCGCTGGATCTCAAGACAAAGGAACTGATCTTCGCCCTGCTGGACACCCTCGTGGGGCAGACGACGGGCGCCAGGAATCACGCGACAGCCGCCATGAAACTGGGCCTGAGCCTGCCGGAACTGGCGGAGGGTCTTGTGCAGGTCATGATGGTCGGCGGCATCACGACATGGAACGTGTCGGGCGCGGACGTCCTGCGCCACTGCATCGACCTTCAGAAAACCGCTCAGCCCTAATCCTGTCGATCGGGTTCCGGTCCGCGGAGGATGGGCGATGGGTCACGTCGTCGAGAAATCGGATCGGACGTGGTTTGCAGGCGCCACCTGCTGGCCGACATCATCGGCATGCCTTACATTTGCGGCGATCGCGCATCCCGCCAACGTGCTGGACTGCGACGCAGCCGAGCCACTGCTGCGTCAGGTGCCGCCCGATGGCCGGTCGCGGCCCCGATCGCCTCGCGGAGAACACCTTTCATGGACCAGATCGCGACAGCCTCAGCCCATCCCGGCACGCAGGAATCGCTCGCCCGCCTGGCGGACGTCGCCGTCCGCGTCGGGCTGAACCTTCGGGCCGGCCAGGAAGTGGTCATGACCGCCTCGATCGAGGCGCTGCCGCTGGCGCGCCTCATCACCGATGCGGCCTACAAGGCGGGCGCCAGCCTCGTCACCACGCTCTTCTCCGACGACCAGCAGGCGCTGTCGCGCTTCCGGCACGCCACTTCGGAGAGCTTCGACACCGCGCCCGGATGGCTCTTCGACGGGATGGCCGAGGCGTTCCGCCGCGGCGCGGCCCGCCTCGCCATCGTCGGCGAGGATCCGAGCCTCCTGGCGGGGCAGGACGCCGCGCTGGTGGCCCGCGCCAACCGCGCCAGGGCCCAGGCCTACCGCCCGGCGCTCGAGCTCATCACCGCCTCGGCCATCAACTGGAGCCTGGTGCCCTACGCCTCGCCGGCCTGGGCGCGGGCGATGTTCCCGGAGTTGCCGGAGGCCGAGGCCGTGGACCGGCTCTGGGCCGCGATCTTCGCCGCGACGCGGGTGGACATGGCCGATCCCGTCGCCGCCTGGGACTCGCACAATGCCGTGCTGATGGCCCGCCGGAAGCTGCTGACCGGGCGGAACTACGCCGCGCTGCGGTTCCGCGGCCCGGGCACGGACCTCACCGTCGGGCTCGCGGAGGGGCATGCCTGGATGGGCGGCCAGTCCACCGCGCTCAACGGCATCACGGGCAATCCGAACATCCCGACCGAGGAGGTCTTCACCACGCCGCATGCCGCCCGCACGACGGGGCATGTCGTGGCCACCAAGCCCCTCGCCTATCAGGGCACGCTGATCCGCGACATCCGCGTGCGGTTCGAGGGCGGCGTCATCGTCGAGGCCTCGGCCAGCACCGGCCAGGAGGTGCTGGAGCGCATGATCGGCAGCGACGAGGGCGCCCGCCGGCTGGGCGAGGTGGCCCTGGTGCCCGCCTCCTCGCCGATCTCGCGGAGCGGGCTGCTCTTCCTGAACACGCTGTTCGACGAGAACGCCGCGAGCCACATCGCGCTCGGGCAGGCCTACAAGAAGTGCTTCACCGACGGCGACACGATCACCCAGGAGGACTTCACCGCGCGCGGCGGCAACAGCAGCCTCATCCATGTGGACTGGATGATCGGCTCGGCGCAGGTCGACGTGGACGGCATCGACATCAAGGGGGCGGCCGAGCCGGTCATGCGCGCCGGCGAATGGGTGGGCTGAGGCCCTACCCTTCGCCCCATCACCCTTCACCCCAGCCCTGGGCCGCCTCCTCCAGCAGCCAGTCGCGAAAGCTGCGCAGCGCCGGCTCGCCGAGGCGCCCCGTCTCCACCATCAGCACGAAGCTGCGCGTCGAGCGGCGAAGGCCCGGCGCCGGCACCACCACGCGGCCGGCGGCGAGGTCCGGCCCGATCAGCCCACGGATCGCCAGTGCCACGCCCAGCCCCTCGCGTGCCGCGTCGATGGCGAGGCTGATGCTCTCGAAGGAGGGACCGGCCTCCGCATCCACGCCGGCGATGCCCTGCGCCTCCAGCCAGCGGGCCCAGTCGCGCGGGCGCTGGCGCGAATGGAGCAGCGTCTGGCCCATCCAGCGGAAGCCGCCGGGATCGACGATTCCCGGCGCGCAGACCGGCATCGTCTCGATGGGCAGCAGGGCGTCCACCCGGAAGCCGGGGCGTGGGCGGTCCTCCGCGACCGCGATCACCGCATCGAATTTTCCGGGCGATAGCTCCAGCGGATCGGCGCTGGTGGTCAGCGCGATCTCCAGCTCCGGATGCCGCGCGCGCAGGCGGCCCCAGCGCGGGATAAGCCAGCGGCTGGCGAAGAGCGCATAGGCGCCGACCGAGACGGGCACCGCCCGTGCGGCCCGGCGGGCCTCGGCCACCCCCTCCTCCAGCCGGTCGAGCGCGGCGCCGCTGGCCTCCATCAGCGCCGTGCCGGGTCCGGTCAGGGTGAGGCCGCCGGGGCCGCGCAGGAACAGCGTCAGGCCGAGCCCCTCCTCGAGGAACCGGATCTGCCGGCTGACCGCGCCGGGCGTGACCGACAATTCGTCCGCCGCGCGAGTGACGCTGCGATGGCGCGCCGCCGCCTCGAAGGCGCGCAGGGCATTGAGCGAGGGCAGCCGGCGGTAGGTCATGAAGCGTTGAGTTTAGCTCAAACCGCCCTCCGGACAAATCGATTGGCGCGGCGGGTGCGCCCCGCCTACTGAGCGCTTCGAGGAAACCATCAGGAAAGAACCGCCATGCATCTGCGCTCCATCGCGCCGCCCGTGGCCCCTCCCTCGGGCGCTGCCGCGGTTCCGGACAGCCATGGGCTCAACCTCTGGCGCGCCGATCCCACTCTCGCGCGGCTGTTGGGCCTCTATCTGCCCCCGGACCTTGCCGCGCATCTCGCGCCGCATCTCGACCGGTTGGGCGCGCTCGCCGGCGGCGATCTGGAAACGCTGGCGCTGACCGCCGACCGCCATCCGCCGGTGCTGCACAGCCGCTCCCGCCGCGGCGAGGATTCGCAGCACATCGAATACCACCCCGCCTATCGCGAGATGGAACGGCTGGCCTTCGGCGAGTACGGGCTGGCCGCGCTCTCGCATCGCGGCGGCGTACTGGGCTGGGACGCGCCCATGCCGCCGGCGGCGAAATACGCCCTCACCTACCTCTTCGTGCAGGCGGAGTTCGGCCTCTGCTGCCCGGTCAGCATGACCGACAGCCTGACGCGCACGCTGCGCAAGTTCGGCGATCCCGCGCTGGTCGCGCGCTACCTGCCGGCGCTGACCAGCCAGGATCTCGACGCGCTGTCCCAGGGCGCGATGTTCATGACCGAGCAGGGTGCCGGCTCGGACATCGGCGCCACGGTCGTCAGTGCCTCGCCCAACGAGGATGGAAGCTGGGCGCTCTCCGGCGACAAGTGGTTCTGCTCCAATGCCGATGCCGAGCTCGCCATGGTGCTGGCGCGGCGCGAGGGCGGGCCGCCGGGGCTGAAGGGCGTCTCGCTCTTCCTGCTGCCCCGGCTCCTGCCGAACGGTACGCCGAATAGCTACCGGATCGTCCGACTCAAGGAAAAGCTCGGCACGCGCTCCATGGCGAGCGGCGAGATCCGGCTGGAGGGCGCCACGGCCTGGCTGGTCGGCGATCCCGGTGCCGGCTTCAGGCAGATGGCCGACATGGTGAACAACTCGCGCCTCTCGAACGGCGTGCGCGCCGCCGGCCTGATGCGCCGCGCGACGACGGAGGCGCTCTACATCGCGCATCGTCGCGTCGCCTTCGGCAAGCGCATCGTGGAGATGCCGCTGATGCGCCGGCAACTCGCAAAGATGCTGGTGCCCACGGAGCAGGCGCGCAGCATGGTCTTCCTCACGGCCGAGGCGCTGCGCCGCTCGGATGCCGGCGAGGACGGCGCCTATGCCCTGCTGCGCATCCTCACGCCGCTGCTGAAGTTCCGCGCCTGCCGAGACGCGCGCCGCGTCACCGGCGACGCCATGGAGGTGCGCGGGGGCTGCGGCTACATCGAGGAATTCTCGGACGCCCGCCTGCTGCGCGACGCGCATCTCGGCAGTATCTGGGAGGGCACGAGCAACATCGTGGCCCTCGACGTGATGCGCGCCGCACAGCGCGAAGGCTCGCTGCCCGTGCTCGCCGCCCAGATCCGCTCGATGCTCGGCAATGGCGAGGCCCTGCCCGAGGCGCTGCCGGCGCTGGAACGCGCGATGTCGCTCGCCGCGGCGGCGCTGGAGGACGCGGCGCTCGCACGCCAGGCGGCCTCGGCGCTGTACCACCTGACCTCGGCCGCGGCGCTGGCCTGGGAGGCGGAGCGGCTCGGCATGCCGGAGCGGCTCGCCCTCGCCCGGCTGGTGCTGCGTCACCGGCTGTTGCCGCGCGATCCGCTCGATCCCGGCAACGTCGAGGAGATTTCCGCCGCACTGCTAGCCGATCCCGGAGAAGCCGCATGATCCCCCGCCGCACCCTGCTCGGTGCCGTCCTGGCGACGCCCGCTTTTGCGCAGACCAAGCCTGTGACGCTTGTCGTCCCCTTCGCGCCCGGCGGCCCGACCGACCTGATCGCGCGCCGCCTCGCGCTCGCGCTGCATGACGGGCTCGGCCAGACCGTGCTGGTGGAGAACCGCGCCGGCGCCGGCGGCAATGTCGGCGCGGAGTTCGTGATGCGCGGGCCGGCGGATGGCAGCGCCATCCTCTTCGGCACCTCGGGCCCGCTCGCCATCAACAGGATGCTCTATCCGAACCAGGGCTACGACCCGGTGCGCGACTTCGCGCCGATCGCGCCCATCGGCCGCATCCCCAACGTGCTGACGGTGAACGCCTCCGTGCCGGCGCAGAATGTCCAGGAGCTGATCGCGCTCGGGAAGCGCGGCGGGCGGCTGTCCTTCGGCTCATCCGGCAACGGCGCGTCGTCGCATCTGGCGGGCGCGCTGTTCAACCAGATGGCGGGCACGAGCTTCGAGCACATCCCCTATCGCGGCACCGGCCCGGCGCTGAACGACCTGCTGGCCGGGCACATCGCCATGGTCTTCACCGACGTGCTGACCGCGCTGCCGCATGTCCGCGAGGGACGCCTGCGCGCCCTCGGCGTGACGACCGAGGCGCGCTCCGCCGTGCTGCCGGACGTTCCGACCGTCGCCGAGCAGGGGCTGCCCGGCTACGACGCCTCGGTCTTCTTCGGCCTCGTGGTCGCGGCCGCGACGCCTGCGCCGGCCCGCGAGGCGATCCGCGCGGCGACGGAGGGTGCGTTGAACCAGGCCGAGCTTCGGCGCTGGCTGGAGATGCAGGGCATGCAGCTCGCGCCCGCCGTCACGCCGGCCGCGCTCACCGCGCTCATGGCGGAAGAGACGGCGCGGTGGGGCGTGGTGATCCGCGAGACTGGCGCGCGGGCGGATTGAGGAGGGCTTTGCCCCCTCGAACTGCCGGGGTCCAGGGCAAAAAGCCCTGGCGGGAGAGCGCAAGAGGGCAGAGCCCTCTCGCATTACCCTTCGAGCTGCGGCAGCCGGTAGCGGTCCTGCGGATCGTCCCAGCCCTTGAAGTCCGGCGCCCGCTTCTCGGCGAAGGCGGCGCGGCTCTCGATCAGGTCGCTCTTCGCGCCGTGCTCGTGCAGGGCTGCGGCAAGCTTCTGCTGCGCGTCATTGGGAACGGGCCGCATGCGGCGCATCATGTGAACCGTGTTCACGCGCGCGGCCGGCGGCAAGGTCAGCAGGTGGCGCGCCATGCCCATCGCCTCGTCCATCACCTTCTCCGGCTCGACGACGCGGTTGATGAAGCCGATCTGATGGAAGCGCTCGGCGGTGAAGCGGACGCCCAGGGCCATCTCCATCGCCAGCGGAAAGGCCAGGTTGGCCATATGCCCGTGATTGTAGCCGCCGAGCAGCCAGCGCTTGGCCTCGGAGACCTCGAAGACCGCGGTGCTCGCCGCCACGCGCAGGTCGGTGCGCTCGACCATCATGAAGCCGCCGCCCATGGCGAAGCCGTTCACCGCGGCGATGATGGGCTTCTCCAGCGTGCCGCTGTTGAAGGGATCCTCCATCTCCGCGCGGCGGCCGCCGGGATTCTTCTCGGCCAGCGATTCCTTCATGTCTTCGCCGGCACAGAAGCCGCGGCCGGTGCCAGTGAGGATGGCGACCTCCAGCTCGGGATCGTGGCGGAACTCGGTCCATATGCGGGCGAGCTCCACGCGCATCTCGTGGTTGAGCGCGTTGAGGCGCTCGGGGCGGTTCATCCGCACCACGAGGATCTGCCCGTGGCGCTCGGTTTCGACGACTGACATCTGGTGTTCCTCTGGTTAGGCTTCTCGGTAAGCGATGGCGCGCAGGAAGCGCGCGCGCCCCGCCCGCGCATGACGTTCGGCGACCTGCCGCGCCTGCTCCGCATCGCCGGACAGAATGGCATCCATCATGTCGCGATGCTCCGCATTGGCCTGCAGCATGTGCGGCGATTCGTCGAAGGAGCGGCGGCGCAGCAGCAGCAGCTTGCGCGTGTGCGCCAGATAGACCGCCTCCACCGGCGCATTGCCCGCGAAGGTGAACTGGCGCTTGTGGAATTGCACGTTCAGATCGAAGAAGGCGTCATGCTGGCCTTGCTGTGCCGCCGCCTCCATGCCGGTGACGAAGGTCTGCAGCTCCAGCGCCTGCGCCGCGGTGATCGAGGTGGCGATCCGCCCGGCGACATAGCCGACCAGCAGTGCGGTGAGGTCGTAGATCGCCAGCGCCTCGTCGATCTGCAGTTCGCGCACGAAGGCGCCGCGGTTCAGGATGACGGTGACGAGGCCCATGCGCTCCAACGCGCGAGCGGCCTCGCGCACGGGGCCACGGCTGACGCCGAGGCGGCGCGCCAGGGCCAGCTCGTTGATGTGCTGGCCGGGGCCGAGCTCGCCGCGGGCGATCATGGCCTCCAGCTCCGATTCCACGGAGACGGCCAGGGCCGAACCGTCGCTCTCTGGCTTCTTTGCCAACAATCTTCGCCGCATCTTGTCCGTCTGATCCCCCTTACGAATTCGTATATTCGAGATTTTGCCGCGTTGCCACCCAATAGAGTGTTGGCAATCCAGCGGCAGCCTGCCACTCTCGGCGCAACGGAGGAATCCCATGATCGCATGCACGCGCGCCCGCGTCCGGACCCCCGCGAGGCCCGGCCGATGACCATCCTCGCCGCGTTGAAGGACCGCTCCCGCTTCGACATGCCGATCGTCGATGCGCATCATCACCTGTGGGACCTGAACGCAGGCCGCTATCCGAGCAAGCAGGACAGGTACGACCCCAATTTTTTCCTCGGCGACTACCGGAAGATCTGCAAGGACTACCTGCCGAAGGATCTCGCGGCCGATTTCGAAGGCTTCGACGTCATCGGGACCGTCCACATCCAGGCCGCCCGCGCCGAATCCGAGCAGGTGCAGGAGACGGAGTGGCTGGAGAAGGTCCACGCCGAATCGGGCCTGCCCAATGCCATCGTCGGCCACGTCATCTTCATCCAGCCCAACTGCGCCGAGGTGCTGGAGGGCCATGCGAAGTTCCCGCTGATGCGCGGCATCCGCTCGCGGCCGAACACCTCCAGGGGTCCGGGCCATTCCATCGCCGGGCAGCCCGGCACCATGCAGGACGACCTCTGGCGCCGGAATTTTTCGCTCCTGGAAAAGCACGGCATGTCCTGGGACATGCGCATCCCCTACTGGCACCTCGAGGAGGGCGCCGAGGTCGCGCGCAGCTTCCCGGGCATCCCCATGGTGGTGAACCACACCGGCCTGCCGCTCGACCGCTCGGAGGACGGGCTGAAGATCTGGCGCAAGGGGCTGGAGGCGCTGGCCGATTGCCCGAACACGGTCATCAAGATCTCCGAGCTCGGCCTGCCGCACGGCAAGTGGGATGTGCCCAGCAACATCCGCGTGGTGCAGGAGGCGGCGGCCATCTTCGGCCCTGACCGCATCATCTTCGCGAGCAACCTCCCGGTGGCCAGCCTCAGCACGGATTTCGCGGGCATCGTCGACGTCATGCGCGCCGCTTTGGCCGACCGCTCGCGGGAAGATCTCGAAAAATTCTTCCATCGCAACGCCATCCGTTTCTACCGCATCAACCTCTGAGGATTTCCCCATGAGCAACGGCCCCGAGCGTATTGGACCCTTGGCCCGCTTCAAGGTCGTCGACCTCACGCGCGTCCGCTCCGGACCGACCTGCGTGCGCCAACTCGCCGACTGGGGCGCCGACGTCATCTCGATCGAAGCGCCGGAGGGGGTCGACGGCGCCGATGGCGGCTTCGGCGGTGCGCGCCATGGTCCCGACTTCCAGAACCTTCACCGCAACAAGCGCAGCCTGACGCTGGACCTCAAGTCGAAGGACGGCATCGAGATCCTGAAGAAGCTCGTCGCCGACGCCGATGTCGTCGTCGAGAATTTCCGGCCGGACGTGAAGAAGCGGCTCGGCATCGACTATGAGGCGCTGTCCGCCATCAACCCGAGGCTGGTCTACGGCTCCATCTCCGGCTTCGGCCAGGACGGGCCCTATGCCAAGCGCCCCGGCTTCGACCAGATCGCCCAGGGCATGGGCGGGCTCATGTCCATCACGGGGCTGCCGGGCCAGGGCCCGGTGCGCGTGGGCATTCCCGTC
The DNA here is from genome assembly GCA_028291485.1 of Rubritepida sp. Taxonomy (GTDB): domain Bacteria; phylum Pseudomonadota; class Alphaproteobacteria; order Acetobacterales; family Acetobacteraceae; genus Roseococcus. Next base: position 11,129 of record JAQGHZ010000525.1, read on the forward strand.
GCCGATCTCACCGCCGGCATCTTCTGCGCCATGGGCATCCTGATCGCGCTCCTCGAACGCGAGGAGAGCGGCAAGGGGCAATGGGTGCAGTCCTCGCTGCTCGAGGCGCAGATCGCCATGCTCGACTTCCAGGCGGCACGCTGGCTGGTCTCCAGCGAGGTGCCGAAGCAGGCCGGCAACGACCACCCGACCGGCATCCCCACCGGCGTCTTCAAGACGAAGGACGGGCTGATGAACCTGGCCGCCACGGGCAAGGCCATCTTCACCCGCTTCTGCGAGGCGACCGACGCGCTGCACATCCTGAACAACCCGGACTACGCCACGGCACCGAAGCGCTCGGCCAACCGGGTGGCGCTGAATGCCGAGATTGGCGAGGTGCTGGCGACGAAAACCACGGCCGAATGGATCAAGCTGCTGAACGAGGCCGGCGTCCCCTCCGGCCCCATCAACAACATCGACGAGGTCTTCGCCGACGAGCAGGTGCAGCATCTCGGCATCGCCAAGCCGGTGAAGCACCCGGTGGTGGGCGACATCCGCCTCGTGGGCCAGGCGGTGCGCCTCTCGCGCACGCCGAGCCAGATCCGCACCGCCGCGCACGAGAAGGGCGAGGACAGCGCAGCGATCCTCAAGTCTCTCGGCTATGACGAGGCGCGCATCGCCGCGCTGCGCGAGCGGCATGTGATCTGATGCCCACGCGCCTCCCGCGCCGCATGCTGCTTGGGGCGGCGGCCGCTGCCGCCCTCGCCGCGCCGGCGCTGGCGGCCTGGCCCGAGCGCTCCCTCCGCTTCGTCGTGCCCTTCGGGGCCGGCGGACCGCTGGACGCGCTGGCGCGGCTCATGGCGCTGCCCATGTCCGAGGATCTCGGGCAATCGGTCGTCGTGGACAACAAGACCGGCGCGGGCGGAGCCATCGGCTGCGCGGAGGTCGCGCGCTCGGCCCCCGACGGCTACACGGCGCTGATGGCCGGCGTGAACATGCCGGTGATCCCGCTGATGCAGCGCAACCCGCCCTATCGGATGGAGGAGTTCGCGCCGCTCTCGCGCCTTGCGGTGATCCCGCATGTCTTCGTGGTGCCGCCCACGGTCCCGGCCACGAACATGAGGGAGTTCGTCGCCTATGCGAAAGCCAACCCGGGCCGTCTGTCCTTCGCCTCCTTCGGCGTCAGCACCTCCAACCATTTCGCGGGCGAGCTGCTGAACATCCAGGCCGGACTCGACCTCACCCACGTCCCCTACCGCGGCGGCGCGGCCGCGATCGCCGACCTGCTGGCGGGCCGCGTGACCTGCATGTTCAGCACCCTGCCGGATGCGCTGGCTTTCATTCGGGAAGGGCGGCTGAAGGCGCTCGGCGCGGTGCTGCCGGAGCGGCTGCGCTGGCTGCCGGACCTGCCGACGCTGGCCGAACAGGGGCTGCCGGATGTCGTCTCGGAATCCGCCTTCGGGCTGCTGGTTCCCGTCGCGACGCCGGCGGAGATCCAGCAGCGCCTGGGCGATGCCGCGCGCCGCGCGCTCCAGGGCGCGCCGATGCGGGACCGGCTGGAGCAGCTCGGCATGATCCCGATCGGCAGCAGCGGGTCGGAGTTCGCCGCGCTCATCCAGCGTGACATCCGGCTCTTCTCCGACATCATCCGCAGAACGGGCATGACAAGCCTGGATTAGGCGGCGCCAAGCCCCCGGGAGGACACACGTGAACACCCGCATCCCGCGCCGAGGGGCGATGCTCGCCGCGTCGGCGCTGGCCCTGCCCGGCATCGCCCGCGCGCAGGAATTTCCCACCCGCCCGATCGAGCTGCTCGTGGAAGGCGCCCGCTATGCGGAAGTCATCCGCGCCGCCAAGGTTCCGCTGAACTGAAGAGGAAACCGACATGCCCTACGCACAGGCCGAAGGCGCCCGCCTCCACTACGAGGAGACGGGCAAGGGCCACCCCATCGTGTTCGTGCACGAATATGGCGCGGACCATCGCGAGTGGGAGCAGCAGGTGCGCTACTTCTCGCGCGAATACCGCTGCATCACCTTCGACGCACGCGGCTACACCCCCTCCGAGGTGCCGACCGACCCGAAGCTCTACGGCCAGGAATTTGCGGCGGCCGACATCGCGGCGGTGATGCGTCACCTGGACATCCCCATGGCGCATGTGGTCGGACTTTCCATGGGCGCCTTCGCGACGCTGCTCTTCGGCATCCGCTTCCCGCAGATGGCGACGGCGCTGGTGGTGGCGGGCGTGGGCTCCGGCTCCAACCTCGCGGAGCTGGACGCCTGGCGCGCCGCGCAGGTGGTCCGCGCCGACGCGATCCGCTCACAGGGCTGGCACGAGCTCGCGCTGGAATCCGGCCATAGCCCGACACGCATCCAGCTCAAGAAAAAGGATCCGCGCGGCTGGGCGGAGTTCGTGCAGCACCTGCGCGAGCATTCGCCCCAGGGCTCGG
>JAQGHZ010000530.1 GCA_028291485.1 Rubritepida sp.
CTGCAGCGCCTGCCCCGCCTGCTACCTGCGCGCCGCCGGGTGGAAGGCCTATGCAGAAGGCGCGGCCTGAAGACGCGTCACGGGTTGGACAGTGGATGCGGGGGACTTTGTCCCCCGCACCCCCTACCAAAGGCCGAAAGGCCTTTGGTAACCATGACTTATGGGAATTTGGGAGAGGGCTCGGAACGACCGTTGGATCAGTGGTTGCGCCATGCCCTCTCCCAAATTCCCATGTGCCGGGGTCCAGGGGCCCACTGGCCCCTGGTGGGGGAGCGCGAGGGGGCAAAGCCATCTCGCATCCCACCCCCCAACCCGCGACGCGCCCTTAAGGCAGCACCGCCTGCATCGAGGTCTTCACCAGGATCGCCGCCGGTCCCGGCGCACGGATCGCGGCCTGCATCGCGGCGAAGTCGTCTCGCGTGTTCACGCGCGTCACCGGCATGCCGAAGGCCTGCGCCCAATGCGCGAAGTCGGGATTGGCAAACATGGTGCCGCTCATGCGCCCCGGATGCTGGCGCTCCTGATGGATGCGGATGGAGGCGTAGCCCAGGTTCTCCGAAAGCAGCAGCTTGATGGGCAGGTTGCGTTCCACGGCCACGGCGAGCTCCCCTCCGGTCATGAGGATGCCGCCATCACCGACGCCGCAGACCACGGTGCGGCCCGGGCAGCGCAGCGTGGCGGCGACGGCCGACGGCACGCCGAAGCCCATGGCGCCGGAGATCGGCACGAGCAGCCGCTGGCCGGGCGAATAGGACAGCTTGCGATAGAAGGGCGCGCCGAAGGTGCCGGCGTCGAGCGTGATGATGCCGTCGGCCGGCAGCGCGGCGCCCACGGCCTGGGCGACCTCCGCGAAGGGCAGCCCATCGGGCCAGTCGCGCTGCTTCACCTGGCAGTCGGCGACGTGCAGCGCGCGCAGCTTCTCCGCCCAGGCCTTGCGGCCGGGCGGGACATTCGAGGCCGACATCGCGGCGATGAGCGCCAGCGCATCGGCCGCGATGGCGATCTCGGCCGGGAAGAGCCAGTTCAGGAATTTCGGGTCGGGGCAGAGGTGGATCAGCTTCTGGCCCGGCACCGGCCAGGAATAGCCCTGCGTGGTGATGTCGGTCAGCCGCGTGCCCAGCGCCAGGACCAGGTCGGCCGAGGCGAAGGCCTCGCGCTGCGCGTCCGGGTTCCGCAGGCCCATGTCGCCGGCATAGAGTGGCGAGTGGTTGTCGAAGAGATCCTGCCGGCGGAAGGAGACCGCGACGGGCAGGTGCCAGGCCTCGGCGAAGCGCGCCAGCGCAGCGCGGCCCTCGGGGCTCTCGAAGCCATGGCCGGCGAGCAGGATGGGCCGCTCCGCCTCGGCGATAGCGGTGGCGATGCGCGCCACATCCGAAGGCGCGATCGCAGCCGGTGTGGCCAGGCTGTACTGCGGCGCGACGGCCGCGCATTCCATGTCCAGCACGTCCTCGGGCAGTGAGAGCACGACGGGGCCGGGCACGCCCTGCATGGCCATGGCATAGGCACGGGCGATGAGCTCGGGCACCTGCTCGGGCCGGGTCGCCTCGCCCACGAACTTGCAGAAGCGGCCGAACATGTGGCCGTAGTCGATCTCCTGGAAGGCGTCGCGGCGCAGGTCGCGTGCCTCCACCTGGCCGATCAGCAGGATGAGCGGGATGGCGTCCTGCTCGGCCGTGTGCAGCGCGATGGCGGCGTTGCAGGCACCCGGCCCGCGGCTGACCATGAACACGCCGGGACGCCCGGTGAGCTTGGCGTCCGCGATGGCCGCGAAGCCCGCGCCGCCCTCGTGCCGGTTGACCACGAGGTCGATCGGCGCGTCGTGCAGCGCCTCCAGCAGGGCGATGAAGCTCTCGCCGGGCACGCAGAAGGCGCGGTCGATTCCCTGGGCGGCGAGAAAATCCACCAGGCGTTGGGCGGCTGTCGGCAAGGCTGTTCCCCGGATCATTTGGTTCGCCCCGGTGTAGCCGCGCGAGCCGCATCGGCAAACCCGGCGCGCCCAGCTTTCAGCGAGGCGCCTCGCTGATGCGCGTCGAGGTTTCGACGACGAGGCCGCGCTCGACGCGGATATTCGCCTCGATGGTGATCATCTGCCGGCTGTCGCCGGGCCGGCGCATCACGCAGGCCCACTCGCCGCTGTTGGTCGCCGGCGCGGCGCAGCTCAGGCCGAGCGAACCGAGATGCTGCACGGCCGGCCCCGGATCCTGGCCCTCGGGCGAGAGCTGGTCGATGTCGCGCTTCAGCAGGATCGCGCCCTGCCGCGTGCCCTGCCGCAGATAGAGCTCGATCTGCGTCCGCTCGCGATGGTTGGGCCAGAAGATGGCGACCAGGGCGACGACGAAGGCAATGACGAGGAAGACCAGCAGGGCCCGGCGCTTGGTCCCCTCCTCCATGCGATTCGAGATCTGCGGATCGGCCCTCACCCGGGTCTGAGCCTGGGATTGCCGAGGAAGCGGCCGGGCGCCGCCGTGCCGGGCTCCGAGCCCTCGGTGTAGGTGGTCACGCCGTTGCACCAGACCTGCTCGATGCCCTCGGAGACGAGGTCCGGCTCGGACCAGGTCGCGTTGTCGCGCACGCGGGCCGGGTCGAAGAGCACGAGGTCGGCGAAGTTGCCGGGGCGGATGGTGCCGCGGTCGGGCATGCCGAAGATGCCCGCCGGGCGGCCGGTCATCTTGTGGATCGCCGTCTCCAGGCTGAAGAGCTTGACGTCGCGCACATACATCCCCAGCACGCGGGGAAAGGTGCCCCAGAGGCGCGGATGCGGCTTGGCGTCATGCGGAATGCCGTCGCTGCCGATCATCGAGCGCGGATGCGCCATGATGCGGCGGACATCGCCCTCGTCCATGGCGAAGGTGATGGCGCCGGCGGGCAGCAACTTGTCGGCCGCGGCGCGGCGCGTCAGGCCCCATTCCTGCGCGACGTCGTCCAGGTTGCGGCCGGCCATCTCCGGGTGAGGCACGGACCAGGTGATCTGCACCGGCACGTCCTGCCGCAGCTTGTCGGGCATGAGGACGGTGGAGCCGGCGGGATAGGGGTAGACGTCGAAGGCCACGGGCTGGTCCTGCGCCATGGCGTCCATCAGCGCCAGCGTCTCGCGCGAGCGCCCGAAATTCTCGCTCATGCTGCACTTGTGATGGCTGATGCAGAGGTCGAGCGCGCCGGTCTCGCCGCCGGCCTCGCGCGTGGTGCGCAGCGTCTCGCGGATGCTGTCGAGCACGTGGTCCGCCTCGTCGCGCATATGGGTGGCGTACATGCCGCCCACCTCGGCCACGACCTCGGCGATGGCGATGACCTCCTCCGTCGTCGCCTGGGCGTTGGGCGGGTAGTAGAGGCCGGTGGAGAAGCCGCAGGCGCCCTCGCGCAGGGATTCGCGCAGGCGGTCCTGCATCTTCACGATCTCGTGGTCCTTGGCGGCGCGGTAGACGTCGCCGTCCATGGCCTCCACGCGGAGCGACATGTTGCCGCAGAAGGCGAAGGTGTTCACGGCCGTGGGGCGTTTCGTCAGCGCCTGGGCGTATTCGCCGAAGCTGCCCATGGTGAACCAGCTCTCGTCGCCCAGGAGGTCGAGCGGCGGCGGCGGGCGCTTGGTCATGCGGACCGGGGCCAGGCTGACGCCGCAATTGCCGACGACCACGGTGGTGACGCCCTGGCTCGTCTTGCAGTGCACGCATTCCGGGCCGCAGGTCACCAGCCGGTCGTCATGGGTGTGGGCATCGATGAAGCCGGGCGCCAGTGCGCGGCCGTTCGCCTGGATCTCCGTCTGCCCCGCCATGCTGCCGAGGTCGCCCACGGCCAGGATCCGGTCCCCCTCCACGGCCACGTCCCCGCGGAAGCGCGGCGCACCGGTCCCATCGAAAACGGTGGCGTCCCGGATCACGAGGTCGCAGCGCAGGGTCATGGTTCTCTCCTCAAGGGTCGGGGATGATGGCCCAGCCCGGCACCGAGCGCCATCGGGTGGCGGAGCACCGCCCTGGATTGCAACCTGTCCCCGGCATGACGTATCGGTGAGGGCAAGGAAATCCAGGAGGAAGCCATGTCCCTGTTCCGCCGCGCGGCAATCACCGCGGCCCTCGCCGGCCTCATGGCCGGGCCCGCGCTCGCGCAGACCCAGCTCACGCTCCAGCACCCGCTGCCGACCAACAGCCACTACGGCGTCGGCGCCGCGGCCTTCAAGGAGACGCTGGAGCGACTGACCAGCAACCGGTACCGCGTCACCGTCCAGCGCAACGACAACGAGCGCGAGATGGTGGAGAGCGCGCAGATCGGCACGATCGACTGCACCATGACCTCCACCGGCCCGGTCGGGAACTTCGTGCCGGCCGTGCGCAATGTGGACGTGCCCTTCCTCTTCCGCGACTACGCCCATGCCCGCGGCGTGCTGGACAGCGAGATCGGCCAGTCGATCCTGAGCCAGTTCAACGCCCGCGGCCTGGTCGGCGTGATCTGGCTGGAGAACGGCTTCCGCCACCTCACCAACAGCCGGCGCGAGGTGAACCTGCCCGCCGACATGCGTGGCCTGAAGGTGCGCACCATGGAGAACCAGGTGCACATGCGCGCCTTCACCACGCTGGGCGCGCTGCCGACTCCGATGGCCTTCTCCGAGCTGGTGCCGGCGCTGCAGCAGGGCACGGTGGACGGGCAGGAGAACCCGATCCCGGTGATCGTGGCGAACAACCTGAACCAGGTGCAGCGCTACCTGACGCTGACCTCGCACGTCTATTCGCCGGCGCTGCTGATCTGCAATCCCGGCACGATGGGCCGGCTCAACTCCGCCGACCGCGCCTCCTTCATGGAGGCCGCCCGCGCCGCGCAGATGGCCAATCGTAACCGCGTCTCGGCCGACGACGCCTCCGGCGTGGAGGAGCTGCGCCGGCGCGGCATGATCGTGGTGACAACGGTGGACACGGCCGCCTTCCAGGCCGCGCTGGCCCCGGCCTTCGCCGAATACGAGCGCACGCTGGACGGCGCCCTGCTGCGCCGCATCCGCGACTGGCGCCCGGCGCAGTAGCGGCATGAACGCGATGAACCTGCTGCCGCTGGAGATCGTGGCGGCCGCGACGGTGGCGGTCGTGCTGCTCGCCCTCTGGCTCGCCGGGCGGGACGGCGCGCTGCGGCGCGGCATCCTCGCGGCCGACCGGATCGCCACCGGCCTCGCCACCCTGCTCGCCTGCGCGGCGCTGGTTATCGCGGTCGTGGCCGGCTTCTGGCAGGTCATCGCGCGCTTCGCGACCGAGACGCCCTCCATCTGGTCCGAGGCGCTGGTGCGCACCGCACTGATCTGGATGGCCTTCCTCGGACTCGCGGCGGCACTCCGAACCGGCGCGCTGGTCTCCATCGACGTGGCGCATCGCCACACGCGCGGCGCGCTGCGCCGGGCGCTGGACGCGGCGGCGCTAGCCTGCAACCTCTCGCTGATGGGCGTGCTGCTCTGGTTCGGCTGGATCATGGCCGGGCGCGTGCAGTTCCAGGAGATGGCCGGCCTCGAGGTCTCGATGAGCTGGGGCTACGCGGCCCTGCCCATCGGCGCGGCCTTCGCCCTCCTCGGCGCGCTCGGGCATTTCCTCGACAGACGTGCGGAAGAGCTGGAGATGGCCGTATGAGCTCCGCCATGCTCACCGCGATGCTGGTGCTCTTCGCCGCCAGCATCCCGGTCGCCGTCGCCATCGGCATCGCGGCCGTCATCGGCGTGGCGGGCTTCACCAACTTCCCGCTGATCGTGGCGGCGCAGCAGCTCTTCGTCTCGCTCGATCGCTTCCCGCTCGCGGCTATCCCCTTCTTCATCCTGGCCGGCAACCTGATGGATGTGGGCGGCATCTCGCGCCGGCTGGTGGAGTTCGCGAAATCCATCGTGGGCGGCGTGCAGGGGGGGCTGCCGGCCACCTGCATCGTCACCTGCATGATCTTCGCCGCCATCAGCGGCAGCTCGGTCGCGACCACCTTCGCCATCGGCACGGTGATGATCCCGGCGCTGGTGAAGCACGGCTATCCCGTGGCCTTCGCGGCCGCGCTGCAGGCCACGGCGGCGGAACTCGGCGTGATCATCCCGCCCTCGATCCCGATGATCCTCTACGGCGTCACCACCCAGACCTCGATCCCCGAGCTGTTCATCGCGGGCTTCGGGCCGGGCTTCCTCATCGGCGGCGCGCTGGTCGCGACGGTGCTGGTCTGGTGCCGCATCATGGGCTGGGGCAAGCAGGACGGGCTGGGCCGCCTGCCCTTCCTCACCGCGCTCAAGCAGGCCGGATGGGCGCTGTTCATGCCCGTGGTCGTGCTGGGCGGCATCTATGGCGGCATCACCACGCCGACCGAGGCCAGCGTCATCGCCGTGGTCTATGCGATCCTGGTGGGGATGTTCCTGCACCGCGAGATCGGCTGGCGGGACCTCTACCCGATCTTCCGCAAGTCGGTGATCTCGTCGTCGGTGATCATGTTCATCATCGCCTGCGCCGGCCTCTTCTCGTGGCTGCTGAACCGCCAGGGCGTGCCGGATGCGGCGGCCGCATGGCTGGTGGCAAACTTCGAGGGGCCCGGCATGTACTTGCTGGGCGTGAACCTGTTTCTCTTCGTCGTCGGCATGTTCGTGGAGACCTCGGCCTCCATCATCGTGCTCGCGCCGATCCTCGCCGAGGCCGCGGAGCGGCTGGGCATCGACCAGGTGCATTTCGGCACGGTGATGGTGGTGAACCTGGCGCTGGGCATGATCACGCCGCCCTTCGGCGTGAACCTCTTCGCCGCGGCGCAGGTGGCGAACACCAGCATCGATCAGATGATGCGGTATCTGCCCATCTTCATCGCGGTGATCTTCGCCTGCCTCATGGTGATTACCTACGTGCCCGCGATCGTGCTGTTCCTGCCGCACCTGGTGTTTCGCTGATCGCGCTTGCGCGGGGATGACATCCCCACGCAGCATCCCGGTAAATTCGGCCTCGCCTTGGCCGCGGCCGGCACGCGGAACTGCGTGAAGCAGGCACATGAGCCGTCGGCGCCGAGGATGCGTTCCGGCCGCTCAACGAGGGCGGATACCCGCTGGTCTGCACCTGATGCGTATCTGCTTCGTGACGTGACGGAAAGGCGATAGGCTTGCCCATGAGCGGCCCGGCCAAGGACCGCCACACGGGAGGACATCATGATCGAACGCCGACACCTGGCGCTGCTCTCCGGCGGCGCCCTCTTCACGCCCGCGCTCCTGCGCGCGCAGGAAATGGAACGCCGCGAGGAGCTCGTGCAGGGCTTTTCCCGCGCGCGCCTCGCCCGCTTCCAGCCCGCCATGGAGCGCGAGGTGGAGCGCGGCAGCTTCAACGGCGCCGTCGCCCTCATCGCCCGCAACGGGCAGGTCGTCCATCACGAGGCCTATGGCCATCAGGACAATGCCCGCCGCGTGCCGATGACGCGCGAGTCGATCTTCCTGCTCGCCTCCATGACCAAGCCGCTCATCTCCGTCGCCGCGATGATGCTGATGGAGGAGGGCCGCCTCAAGGTCACCGACCCGATCACCCAATGGCTGCCGGAGCTCGCCAACCTCAAGGTCGAGGTCCGCAACGGCGACCGCTTCGAGGACGTGCCGCTGCAGCGGCCGATCACCGTGCAGGACCTGCTGCGGCATTCCTCGGGCTTCATCTATGCCAACGATGCCTCGCCCTCGCGCCGCATCAACGCGATGTATGAGCAGCACCAGATCGAGGCCCGCGATCGCCAGGTGACGGGCGACGAGATGCTGCGCAACCTCGGCACCATCCCGCTGGCCTTCCAGCCGGGCGCGCAGTTCTTCTACTCGATCAGCACCGACGTGCTGGGCCTGCTGCTGGAGCGCGTGAGCGGCCAGCGCCTCGACCGCCTCATCGCCGAGCGCCTGACCGAGCCGCTGGGCATGCGCGACACCACCTGGTGGGTGGAGCCGGCCCGGCGCGCGCGCATCGCGGAGAGCATCGCCTCCGACCCGCAAAGCGCGCCCATGTGGCAGAGCTACCGCATCGAGCAGGACCAGGCGGGCAAGAGCTACCTCAAGGGCGGCGCGGGCCTCGTCGGCACGAGCGGCGACTATTTCCGCTTCGCGCAGATGGTGGCGAATGGCGGTACGCTGGAGGGGCGGCGCTACCTCGCGGCGCCCACGGTGAACTACATGCTCTCCGACCACATGGGCACGATGGGCGGCACCCCGGCGGCGAGCACGGGGCCGGGCTACGGCTTCGGCCTGGGCTTCGCGGTGCGGCGGCAGGACGGGCTCGGCGCCGCGACGGGCAGCACCGGCGATGCGATGTGGGCGGGTGCCTGGGGCACGACCTTCACGATCGACCGGGCCGAAAAACTGGTCGGCGTCTTCATGGGCCAGGGCCCGAGCAGCCGCGGCCACACGCGCATGGTGTTCAAGAACCTGACCTACGGGGCGATGGTGGAAAGCCTGCGCGGCTAGCGCACAGGGCACGGGACCTTATACTCACCGCAAACAAGGTGAGGATCGTCCCGTGCCCATCGCCAGACGCGCCGCGCTCGCGGCGACGCTCGCCGCCCCTCTTGCGGCGAACGCGCAAGGCCTTCCCGCCAAGCCGGTCCGCATCATCGTGCCGACCGGCGCCGGCGGCATCACCGACATCCTCGCGCGCCTCGTGGCCGAGCGCCTGGCCGAGCGGATCGGCCAGCCCGTGGTGGTGGAGAACCGCGGCGGCGCCGGCGGCGTGATCGGGACCGAGGCCGCGGCCCGCGCCGAGCCCGACGGCACCACCCTGCTTATGGCCTTCCCGAGCCACATGCTCAATCCCGGCCTCAAGGCACGGCTGCCCTACGACACCGAGCGCGCCTTCGCGCCGATCAGCACGGTGACGACGGTCTCGCTCGTGCTGATCGTGCCGCCGGGCCTCCCGGCGCGCAGCCTGCCCGAGCTGATCGCCCTCTCCCGGCGCGACCGACTGACCTATGCTTCCGTCGGCGCCGGCAGCCTCGGCCATCTGGGCGCGGAACTGTTCCGCTCCATGGCCGGCATCGAGCTGACGCACATCCCCTATCGCGCCGCGCCCGAGGCGCACACGGCCCTGCTGCGCGGCGACGTCTCCATGTTCTTCGACACGCCGATCACGGCGATCCCGCAGATCCGCGAGGGCAAGCTGCGCGGCCTGGGCATGAGCTCGCTCGCGCGCTCGCCCGCGCTGCCGGAGGTGCCGACCATTGCCGAGACCCTGCCGGGCTATGAGGTGCTGGGCTGGAACGGGCTGCTGGCGCCCGCCGGCACGCCTGCGCCCATCGTGGAGCGGCTGGGCCGCGAGATCCGCGCGATCCTCACCGACGCCGCGATGGCCCGGCGTCTCGCGGAGCTCGGGACGGACCCCGCCCCGAGCACGCCGGAGGAGTTCGCGACCCGCA
>JAQGHZ010000535.1 GCA_028291485.1 Rubritepida sp.
CCCTCCAGCCAGTCCATCTGCCCGAACTCGCAGAGGTAGAGCGCGCGCTGTCCCGTCACCGGATGCACCCGCACCACCGGCTGGCGCTGCGGCCGCTCGTGCGGCTGCAAGGCGCGCGGCGCCTCGCCGGCGAGCACCGCCTGCCGCGTCCGGTTCGCGCGCGAGCCGACATGGAGCCCCTCCAGCCCCTCGATGTCAGCCTTCATTGCCGGCGAGAGCGCGTCATAGGCCGCGGTCCCGTCGGCGAAGAGCGTCTGCCCCTGGCCCTGCGGCACCGGCACCACCGCCAGGAAGAGGGAAATGTCCGGCGGCGGGCGGCGGTAGCTCTGGTCGGTGTGCCAGCCGCGGCGGTGCGGGAACTGCACGGGCAGCTTCCCCTCGTCGGTGAGCGGCGGGTCGGGCAGCCGTGGCGGCGCCTTGCTGGCCGGCGGGATGTTGGAGACGAGGAAGATCTCCGGGACCGTCTCGTGCACGAGGTTCAGCGGCATGCCGGTCTCGCGGTAGTTCTCCACCTCCGGCCCGAAGATCCGGCTGAGGCGCAGCAGCAGCTCCGGCTTCTCCGCCATCGCGCCCATGCCCGGGAGCAGCAGCAGGCCGCGCCCCTCGGCCAGACGGGCGGGGAGGGCGCCCGGCTCCGCCTCGGCGGCGCGGACGGCCTCGTCGGCGCCGCCGCTGAAGCGGAGCACGGCACCGAAGCCGTTGGCGGTCAGGGGGCGATCGATCTCGAAGGCGGCGCTCATGGGACGGACCTCGCGGGAAGTTGCACGGACAGGCTAGGAAGCGCGCCGGGACGGGTCAATTTCGCGGCAGCCGGCAATCCGGGCGGGGTTTTCCGCCTCGCCGATCACTCGACGCTTCCGGAACGCAAGGCTAGCCTCCGCCGGCATCCATGCTCGGGAGACAAAAATGATCCGAAATTTCCTCGCCGCGGGCCTGCTCGCGGCCAGCCTGGCGCTTCCTGCCCAGGCCGCCACCTTCCGCTGGGCCAATGACGGCGACGTCAATTCCATGGACCCCTACACGCGGTCCGAGACCTTCCTGCTCACCTTCAACTCCAACATCTACGAGCCGCTGATCCGGCGGAATCCGGCGCTCCGCCTCGAGCCTGCGCTGGCCGAGCGCTGGGAGCAGGTCGATCCCACCACCTGGCGCTTCCACCTGCGCCGTGGCGTGAAGTTCTCCGACGGCACGCCCTTCACCGCGGCCGACGTGGTCTATTCGATCGCGCGTGCCCGCGGCCCCGGCTCCAACATCGCCGCCTACTTCGCCTCCGTCGCCGAGGTGACGGCGCCCGACGACTTCACCGTCGTCGTGACGACGAAGCTGCCCAACCCGATCTTCCCCGAGGAGATCACCAGCTTCGGCATCATGAGCAAGGCCTGGCTCGAGTCGCACAACGCCCAGCGCGTGGCCGACCTCACCTCGCGCGAGGAGAACTTCGCCACCCGCAACGCCATGGGAACCGGCCCCTTCGTGCTCGTCTCCCGCGAGCCCGACCGCCGCACGGTGCTGGCGCGGAACCCCAACTGGTGGGACACGCCGGTCCACAACCTCGACCGCATCGAGTTCAACGTGATCGCCAATGACGCGACGCGCGTGGCCGCCCTGCTCTCGAACGAGGTGGACATGATCTACACGGTGCCGCCGCAGGACATGGCGCGCATCGGCAACACCAGCGGCCTGCGCATCATCCAGAACGCCGAGCTGCGCACCATCTACCTCGGCATGGACCAGAGCCGCGCCGAACTGCTGAAAAGCGACGTGCGCGGACGCAACCCCTTCCAGGACGTGCGCGTTCGACGCGCCATGTACCAGGCCATCGATATCGAGGCGATCCGCACGCGCGTCATGCGCGGCCAGTCGCGGCCGACCGGCCAGATCTTCGGCCCGGGCGTGAACGGCTTCCGGGAGGACAACGACCGCCGCCTGCCGCTCGACGTGGACGGCGCGAAGCGTCTGCTGGCCGAGGCCGGCTATCCGAATGGCTTCGGCGTCACCCTGGACTGCCCGAACGACCGCTACGTGAACGACGAGGGCATCTGCACCGCCGCCGTCGCCATGCTGGCCCGCATCGGCATCCGCGTGACGCTGGCCGCCCAGACCCGCGTGCGCTTCTTCGCCGAGGTGAACGCGCCGCGCTTCGCGACGAGCTTCTACCTGCTCGGCTGGACGCCCAACACCTATGACGCGCACAACTCGCTGTTCAATCTCACGGGCACCCGCGACGGCACGCGCGGCATGTTCAACAACGGCGGCTACTCCAACCCGGCGCTCGACACGCTGATCGACCAGATCGCCGTGGAGAGCAACCCGGACCGCCGCCAGGAGCTGATCACGCAGACCTCCAACATCATCCGCGACGACGTGGCTTATATCCCGCTGCACCAGCAGCAGGTGGTCTGGGCCGCGCGGAGCACGGTCCAGCTGCAGCAGCAGGCGGATAACGGCTTTCCGCTGCGGCTGGTGCGTGTCGGCAACTGATGCAGACGGCCGCAGGCGCCCCATCGCAGGGCGCCTGCGGACCCTTCGCCCGGCCGTCTCCGGCCTGGTCGACCTGATGTATCCGATGCTTCCGACCGGCTTCCGGTCGCAATTCTGCCGGGATGGGTCGCGCGGCTGGAGGACGGGGTGAACGCAGTCGGAGGCTCATCCGCCTTGCCGCCGGCCGCGCAGGCGACGTCCGCCCCCGTGGTGTCCAGCCCTCTGGCGTCCCCTCCTGTGGCGCCGCGTCGCCGCCGTGCCCGCTTCACGCTCCTGCTGCCCATCGCCGCGGTCGTGGTGCCGCTGGCCATGCTCGCCGTCG
>JAQGHZ010000558.1 GCA_028291485.1 Rubritepida sp.
ATAAGAAGAACATTTTCGGACGTGTGATGCAAGACGAACCAGCCCAGCCGGCCCCGAAGGCCCCCACGGAGCTTGTCCCGGTGTCCGATAAGGAGGTTGCGGACGCCTTGGCCTAGCCCTGCGCTACGATGAGCGGGGCAAGCCGAACCGCACCGCTGCGGGCTGGGATTTCGCCACGGGGATCGCCGCGGAGCACCTCGCCGCCTATCTCACGCGTGCCGGATATGTGGTCATGAGGCGCAGCCCCGGGCAGCCTCACAGCACCTGACCGCGCGCCAAGACGCAGCACTCACTTCATTGCGCACGCCGGGCTGCGCTATTGTCACCATAGCAACACCCTGGGGCCGCGCTCGGCGCTGTGCTTTCGCCTGCGGACCCCAGAAGTGCTCCTGCCGATGCTGCACCGGCCCCTTAACCGCTCAGCGCCTGCGGGCTCCGGCCAATCCGCCATCAGCATAGGTGATGGACACCTGGCCCGGACGACCCATTGGCGGCAGCCAGGTCACGGTGTGGTCATCCTCGCCACTGAGCATCCACGGCACCAGACCGTCGTTCCGTGCCTGAGCGCGATTCGGGTCCAGGTAAGTCATCGTAACACGGCCATCCCCCGTGTTCTCGATCGTCACTGGGCCGCCACCCACGATACTTCCGTGCGGGCCCGGGCCGTATTCCACATGCATGTCGTCCGCGCCGCCCACCAAGCGCGGGTAGGTTTGCTGCGCCAAAGCGGGGATTGCGAGGGCGGCCAGCGTGGCGGCGGTCGCGGCGGTCGCGGCGGTGTATAGGGTGATTTTCATCGGAGAATTCCTCTTTTCCTGAGCGGGGCTGTCGCGGTGTTGACCGCCGGGCTGTTGCGCCGGATCGAGGGCGTATGCTTCGTGCTGGACGCGGCCTCCCTTTACGGCCTGGCGGGTTGCCGCGAGGCACTGCGCGGCCATGCAGGGCGCGTGGTGCTGACGCCTCACGCCGGCGAGATGGCCGGGCTGCTTGGCGTGCCACAGGCGGCGGTTCAGGCCGATCCACTCGGTGCGGCGCGGCAGGCCGCGGCCGATCTGCAGGTGGTGGTAGTCATGAAGGGCGGACGGACCTTCATCGTCACGCCGCAAGGGCGAGCTTGGTCCTGTGACCGCGGAAATGTCGGCTTGGCGACGTCCGGCTCGGGCGACACGCTGGCTGGCATGATCGGGGGGTTGCTGGCGCGCGGCGCCGTCCCGGCGGAGGCGGCCATCTGGGGCGTCTTCCTGCATGGCGAGGCGGGCGCGAAGCTAGCGCGGCGCGTGGGGCGCGTCGGATTCCTCGCGCGTGAACTATCGGGCGAGATTCCGCACATCATGGCGACGTTCGATTGACTGGACAGGCCTCGACTTGCTGTCCCGCCTGGGACCTGGGCGAAGTCTGCTTCGCGCCCACTTCGGCCATCAAAGTCAATTTTACTCCCGCCTGAAAGCAGACATCGCCGGCGTTCAAGCCCAGGGTGCGGTCGTCACCAACGCCGCACGAAACATATCGAGGTGCGGAGCGATGCATTATCATCGCGCCGGGCCAGCGGCCGGAAATCCTCCTCGGCTGGGCTGCGGTGTTGTGCGAGCTGTCTGTCACCCATGCGTGGTGCTAGGCCCGTCAGGCGGGTAGCCCTGACGTAGCCAATCCACGACCTCCAGCGGCCGACGCTTCGGAAGGCGGGCTGCCTGGCGCCGTGCATAGACTTCATTCAGCAGCACCTTGCCCCCCGTCAGGCGCTGCAGCGTCAGCCGGCGATGGAATGTCTCGGCGGAGCCGGGGTGCTGGCCGATGACGACCAGTGCAGCCTGCGGCAGCCGACGGACGAAAAGCCTCAGAAGCTCATCCGCGGAAAGGCCATCCAGCGCATCCGTCGCATCGCCCAGGATCACCCAATCGGGCTTGAGCAGGATGAGTCGGGCGAAGGCTAGGCGTTGCTGCTCGGCTGGATTGAGGAAGTTGCCCCAGTCTTCGTGCCGATCGAGCCAGCCTGACACGGCGTCGAGGCCGGCCGAACTCAGCGCCTCGGCGATCAAAGCATCCTCCAGGTCGGAAGCACGCCCCGGCAGGGCCAGCGCCTTACGAAGGCTCCCCTCAGGCAGGAAGAGTCGCCGCCCTACCGTTATCGTCTCGGCATCTGCCGGGAGATCGACACGGCCGAAGCCCCAGGGCCAGATGCCGGCAAGAACGCGGAACAAGGCCGCCGCCGCTTCGGGATCGCCGTCGACCAGCACGTGTTCGCCGGGCTCCACCCGCAGCGTTAGCGCCGACAGCATCGCCGTGCCGTCTGGCGCTGCCACCGAAAGATCCGATACGCCGAGCCATGGCCCGGGCGCACGGTCCAGATTGATGGCAGTCTCCCCGGCGCGGGCCGCTTCGAGTGCGACGACGTGGATCGCCTCCTCCAATGCCAGCACGCGCTCGACGGAGGCCCGCCACTCGGCGATGCGGGGCAGGTTGTCCACTGGCCAGGACAGCGCCGCCGTGACCTGCTGGAAAGCCTGTGCCGACTGCATTAGCCTCCCGAGCGTCAGGGTGCCTTCGAGGAAGCGCGGGATTCCGACCAGGATCGGGAAAACCGCCGCCAGAGTCACGTAGCCGGACGAGAACGCGATCAGCCGTCCCAGTCCGACGGACTGGTCCTTCCAGGCCAGTGCGATGGTCTCGAAGCCGAGGCCAAGTCGTCCTCGCTCAGCTGTCTCCGCGCGTGCCAGCGCGATTGGTTCCGCACTGTCACGGACGCGCACGAGGCTGTAGCGGAAATCGGCTTCCCGCGTCTGCCGGAGGTTCGTGGCGCGCACCAGCGGGCGCCCCAGTACGAAGGCCACGACGGCGCCGACACCCGCATAGATCAGGGCGAGCAGCACCAGATGGCCGGGAATGTCCATTCCCGCGACGTGCACCCAGCCTGAGAGCGACCAAAGGATGCCCATGAAAGTCACCA
>JAQGHZ010000575.1 GCA_028291485.1 Rubritepida sp.
AGCGGGTATTTCGCGGCCGCCTCGCCGCTGCCGGCAAGGCCCGTGACGTGCCGGTTCAGCCATTGCTGCAGGCGCAGCTCCACCTCGTCGGCGCCGAGGAAGCTGCCCACCATGTCGCGGCCCATCAACTTCACAATATGCGCAAAGCGCGCGACGCAGAGCACGCTGTTGAGCTGCGCCGAGATGCGCTGGTTGGCGTCCGCCACCTGCGTCGTCATACGTGGCGGCTTGTGCAGGCTCGGCACCGCGCCGAAGGACCCCTCGGGCAGGGAGTCGAGGCCACAGAAGGCGACCATGCCGCCATCGGCGGCCTCGCGCTCCTGGTCGTCGGTGAGCGAGACTTCCAGCGGCGGGCGTGGCGGGGGCCCGGGCGGATCGGCGCGAAAGCGCTCATGCGGCAGGCTTTCGACGATGCCACCCGTGGGCTCCCAGCCCGGCTCGGCGCCGCGGATCTCGGCAGGCCAGCGATAGCGCGCGAAGGCGCGGGCGGCGACGGAGGCGAGCGCGTAGACCGGCGTGGTCCAGACGCGCTGCGACGCCGCGCCGGCATCCTCGCGGTAACGGAAGCGGTCGGCGCGGCTGCCGTCGTCGCGCCAGGACGGGCGACCCAGCGTGCGCGGCAGGACGAGCGCCAGGAAACGCGTGTCGTCGCGTGTGGCGAGGCTGCGCCAGCGCGTGCGCTCGGGCGCGCGCAGGATCTCGGCGAGCGAGGTGGGGGTGGCGAGGTCGTGCCAGGAATCCAGCCCGAGCAGGGCGGGCGAGGCCGGCATCACGATCGGGCAGAAGGCGGCGGCGCCGACGGCGGCGAGCTGGTCGAGCACGCGCACGTCGTCTACTGGATGACCGGCCGCGGGGCCGGGGCGGATCTCGAAATCGGCGGCAAGCATGCCGTAGGGCTCGCCGCCCGCCGTGCCGAACTCGTCCTCGTAGATCAGGCGGAAGAGCACGGACTGGTCGAATTCGGCCGCGCGCTCCAGGTCGCGCGCCAGCTCCTGCCAGCGCAATGCGAGGAGGCGGACCTTCACCAGCCGGTCCTGCACGAAACCCTCGACAAGCCAGTGCAGCCCGCGCCAGGAGCCCTCCAGCCGCGTCAGCCGCGGATGGTGCAGGACGGCGTCGAGCTGGCGGGAGATGGCGGTATCGAGTGCGGCGATGTCGCGGTCCAGCGCCTCCTCCAGGATGGCCTTGCGGCTCTTCCCCGAGACGGCGATGGCGCGCAGGCGGTCACGGCCCATCCAGCTGCGCAGGATGGCGCCGGGATCGCGTTCCATGAGGAAGCCGGCCATCTCGGAGGCCGGCGAGCCTGCCGAAAAGTGGCGTCCCGCGAGGGTCACCTCGCGGAGGCCCTCTTCGACACGCCCCCCATCGGCGACCCGAGTTTCGGGCGAGATGGCGCCAAGCCCCGCCATGTCTCGCCCCTTTCCCTGAAGATCAGGCCTTCTGCGGGATGCGCGCGACCATGCGCATGGAGGTGGTGAGCTCCTCCATCTGCAGCCACGGACGCATATACGCGACGGCGTTGTAGGAGCCGGGCTTGCCCGGGATCTCCTTCACCTCGACGCGCGCCTCGCGCAGCGGATACTTCGCGCGGCTGTCCTGACCGGCACCCTCGATCGGGTTGACGTAGTTCTGGATCCAGCGGTTCAGCCACTGCTCCACATCCGACGCCTCCATGAAGGAGCCGATCTTGTCGCGCGCCATGACCTTCAGGAAGTGCGCGAAGCGGCTGGTCGCCATGATGTACGGCAGGCGGGCGGAGATCGCCGCATTCGCCGTGGCTTCCGGCCGGTCGTACTTCTTCGGCTTCTGCGTGGTCTGCGCGCCGAAGAAGACCGAGTAGTCGGTGTTCTTGTAGTGGCAGAGCGGCAGGAAGCCGTTGTTGGACAGCTCGGCCTCGCGGCGATCGGTGATGCCGATCTCGGTCGGGCACTTGGTGTCCATGTCGCCGTCATCCGAGGTGAAGACGTGCGTCGGCAGGTTGGTCACCATGCCGCCGCCCTCGGCGCCGCGGATCGCGGTGCACCAGCCGTGCTGGGCGAAGGCGTCGGTGAGGCGCGCGGCGTGGACATAGGCCGCGTTCATCCAGCAGTAGTCGCTATGCTCCATCGCCTTGGCCGTGCCATCGGCGTTGAAGGGCGCCTCCTCATAGGCGAACTCGTCGATCGGCTTGGTGTTCGCGCCATAGGGCAGCCGGGCGATCACGCGCGGCAGCACGAGCGTGACGAAGCGGCTGTCCTCGCTGTCGCGGAAGGAGCGCCACTTGGCGTATTCCTGCGTCTCGAAGATCTTCGTCAGGTCGCGCGGCTTGGAGAGCTCGCGATAGTCGGAGAAGCCGAACATGCCCGGGCCGGCCGCGGAGATGAAGGGCGCGAAGCCCGCCGCCGCGACGTTGGACATGAGGCGCAGCGTCTCGACGTCGTCCGGGTGGTTGCTCCACTCGTAGTCGCCGATGAGTGCGCCATAGGGCTCGCCGCCGGGCGTGCCGAACTCGTTCTCGTAGATCTTCTTGAACAGGCCGCTCTGGTCGAACTCGACCGCGCGCGTGAGGTCGCGGTTGAGCTCGCGCTTGGAGGCCTGCAGCAGGCGGATCTTGAGGCTCGTCC
>JAQGHZ010000576.1 GCA_028291485.1 Rubritepida sp.
AGCCGGGCCACCATGTCGTCCTCGCCGAGCGCGTCCGACAGCCGGGCCGCGACGTCGCGCAGCAGGCGGTCGCCGGCCTCGTGGCCCATGGCGTCGTTCACCGCCTTGAAGCGGTCGATGTCGAGGAAGTGCAGCGCGAAGGGCGCGCGGCCGCGCCCCCCCGTTTTCGCCCCCTGCCGACCCTGGGCGCAGCGGTCGCGCAGCCGCTCGCCCAGCATGGAGCGGTTGGGCAGGCCGGTGAGCGCGTCGTGGCGGGCGAGGTAGAGGAGCCGGTCCTCGGCGCGCTTGCGGTCGGTGATGTCGATGGAGGTGGTGACGACGGCCATCACCCGGCCCTCGCCGTCGCGCAACGGCGCCTTGTTGGTGATGAGCGTGCGCGAGCCGCCCTGGCCGTCGGAGAGCTCCTCCTCGAAGCCGGCCATGGGGAGGCCCGAGGCGAAGACCTCCGCATCGGCGGCGAGGCCGCGCTCCAGCCGCGCCTGGCCCAGGATGCGCAGCGCGTCGTGGCCGACCAGCTCGGCCGGGGTCGAGCCCGCGATGGTCGCCTGGCGGGCGTTCACGAAGATGAGCTTTCCCGCGCGGTCGGTCGCGCTGATCATGGCGGGGACCGTGTCGATGAGCTGGGCCAGGGATTCGCGGCTCTCGCGCAGCAGCTCGTGGCGCGAGCGTTCCGAGGCCTCCAGGTCGCGCGCCAGGGCCTGGACCTGCCGGCGCGTCTGGAGCTGGTGCTGGCGCAGCGCCAGCAGGTTGCGCACCCGTGTGCGGAATTCGGCATGGTCCACCGGCGAGACGAGGAAGTCCGTCGCGCCGGCTTCCAGCGCGCGCAGCCGGAAGACGGGATCGTTGTAGGCGGTGACGACGATGATGGGCACGTCGACGCCCGTCGCCTTGGAGCGGATGCGGCCGGCCACCTCGGCGCCGTCCAGATGCGGCATGCGGTAGTCGCTGATGACGAGGTCGGGCCGGTGCTCGTCCATCCAGGCCAGCGCCAGCAGCGGGTTGCCGAAGGTGACGACCTCGGCTGAGGGCTCCACCGAGACGGCGAGTTGGGCGAGGATTTTGCGGTTGGTGCCGCGGTCGTCGAGGATCAGGATCAGGGACATGATGGCGCCGGCCATGGTTTCGCATCCGGCGGTTGCCGGGCCGAAAGATGCTGATGCACCTTTCCGGGAGTCATGGCCATGGCCATGCCGCCCCCGCGGCCGGCCGGGATGCATAACCTCTTGGGGAGCCTCGAATTTAATTCATGAAAATTCAGTGAAGTGTCCCCCTCCGCGCCCGCGACGCGGCCTCGCCCCGCATGGTGCCTATTTCTTTGCCTGGCTTGCAAAACAAATACGGCCCTGCGTGGCGTCGCTTGACGGGGAAACCGCATGGCGCAGCTCACCACGCCGGACACGGGGATGGGATGATGTGCGCGGGTGGCCCAGGGGGCTCTCGACACGGACCACGTTGGGCGGCGGCAAGCGCCTCCCGATGGAGGAGCCGACCCGGCGGACCTGGGCACTGCCGCAGGCCATCGCCGCGTTCGGTCTCTGAAACGGACCTTCAATCCAGCAGGAAATCCAGCAGCACCGGGTTGAACACGCCCGGCTTCTCCACGGAGAAGGCGTGCGCGCCCTCCGCCGTCACCCAGAGCTCTGCCGCCGGCAGCCCTTCCGCCAGAATTTGCGACGCCGTCCACGGCACCAGCAGGTCGTCGCGCGAAGCCGCCACGAGCGTGGGCGCGGCGAGGCCCGCGAGGTCCTCCCTGATATCGAAGGCCCGCCCGGCGCCGATGCGCTTCAGCAGGTTTTCCGCGCCCTGGAAATGTGCCGTGCCATGGGCGATCTCGGCCAGGATCTTCTCGTGATTCGCGGAAAGGTAAGGCGCCGTGTGCAGGAAGAGCGGCTGCGCGGCGACATAGGCCCCGACCCCCTGCGCCTGCAGGATGCCGATGCGGATGTCGAAGCAGCGCTCCGTGTGGTGGTCCACCTTGGCCCAGCTGTTCACCAGCACGAGCCGACCGAGCCGTGCGGGATAGCGCCGCGCGAGGTCGAGGCCCACCAGCCCGCCCACGGCGTGGCCGAGGAAATGCGCCTGTTCGATGCCGGCCGCGTCCAGCACCTCGATCACGTCATCGGCCATGTGGCCGATGGTGTAGCCGTCGGGCAGCGGGTCGAGGTTGCGGCCCGTCCCGCGCTGATCGAAGGCGACGACCCGGAAATGCTCCTCCAGCGCCGCGCGCTGCGGCGTCCAGAAGGCAGCCGCGCCGCCGAGGCCGGCAGAGAGCACGATGGCCGGCGCGTCCAGGCGCCCCGTCACGTCGAAATTCATCGGTTGATGCCCCTATGCCCGTCGGCACCGTACCAGATGGGCGGCACCGGGCCGAGGCGTCGACCGGCCCGGCTCAGGGAAACAGGCTGGGGAAGGGAGGAACCGGCTCCATCCGCAGCAGCCTGATCGCAATCGCGGCAGGCCGTTTCGTCGCCCGTTATTCGGCCGGGGCGCGCGGCCAACGCGGCATAGATCGTGGACAACGCGCCGCTCGAATTCTGAGCTACCTCCCAATATGCGCCGTCGTCGCGATCTCGACGAGCGCGCCCGGCTTCACCAGCTCGCACTTGATGCAGTAGCGCGCCGGCTTCTCGCCCGGGAAATACTGGGCATAGACCTCGTTCATCCCGGCATAGCTGGCCCAGTCGGTGAGAAAAATCTGGTTGAAGGTGACGTCGGCCATGCTGCCGCCGGCGGCCTCGACCACGCTCCTGATGGTGTCGAGCACGAGCCGCGTCTGGGCGCCGATATCGCCCAGGTGCATCACGTTGTTGTCCTTGTCGAAGGGCAGGGTGCCCGAGACGTAGAGCACGCCGTCGGCCAGCGCGCCGGGCGAATAGGGCGCCAGCGGCTTGCCGGAACCTGCGGGGATGACGGGCTTGAAGGGCATGTCTCCTACTTTCCCTGTTCCGGCGAAGCGTTGTCTGGGCTTTGGCCGATGGCGCCGCAGAAATCGGCGACGGTCGAGACCCAGCCGAAGAAGGTCTCGATGTTGTAGAGCGCGGCCTTCTGGGCGAAGTCCGGGCCGGCCGCATGGGTCGCGTCCTCCAGCACCACGCAGAAGTATTCGAGGTGGTAGGCGTCGCGCAGCGAGCTCTCCACGCAGACATTGGTGGCGATGCCGGTGAAGACGATGTTGCGGATGCCCCGCGCGCGCAGCAGGCTGTCGATATTGGTGTTGTAGAAGCCGGAGTAGCGCGTCTTCGGCACCACCAGGTCGCCGGGCTGCGGCGTCAGCCCATCCACCAGCGCATGGTCCCAGCTGCCGCGGGCGAGCAGCTTGCCCGCATATTCCGGCTTGGCGCGCATGGTTTTCAGCGCATTGGACTTGTGCCAGTTGGGCGAGGCCGGCGTGCCCGCGTCCGAATAGGAGGGGTCGAAGCCGTTCTGGAAGAAGATCACCGGCATGCCGGCCGCACGCGCGGCGGCCGCCGCCTTGGCGACCATCGGGATCACGGGCGGGATGCCGCTCACGTCGAAGCCCGCGACGTCCAGATAGCCGCCGGGCATGGCATAGGCGTTCTGCATGTCCACGATGATCATCGCGGTCTCGGCCGGATTGAGGCGGATGGCCTCGGGCCGCGCGGGGAGCGTGACGGGGGAGCGGGTGGGCGCCTCGGGCGCGTAGCCGGCGGGAAGGCTCATGCGGGGGATTCCTGTCTCGATGCGCGGAAGGATGCACGCATCATGCCATGGAGGCGAGGCACGGCGTGTCCCGTTTCTGCCTCGCGGGCGTGCATCGCGTGCCTCAATCCGCGCGGATGCCGGCCACTCGAACGAGTCCCGCGAAGCGCCGGACCTCCTCGGCGATGAACGCGCCGAATTCCGCGCCGGTCAGGGCGCGCGGGATGCTGCCGCTCTCGACGATGCGTTGCGCGACGGCCGGATCCTGCACCGCGGCGACCGTCTCGGCGCCGAGCTTCGCGAGGTGATCCGCCGGCACGCCGCGCGGCGCGAAGAGGCCGAACCAGCCGACGGAGACCAGGTCCACGCCGGCCTCCTTCAAGGTCGGCACATCGGGGAAGGCGCGCGCGCGCTCGGCGCTGGTCACCGCCAGCGCCTTCATCCGCCCGCCGCGCACGAGGCCGGCCGCGGCGGAGATGGTCTGGAACATCACCTCCACGCGGCCGGCCATGACGTCGTTGTTGGCCGCACCCGTCTCGCGATAGGGCACATGGGTCAGGTTCAGCCCCGTGGCGAGGCTGAACTGCGCGCCGGCCAGGTGCAGCGAGGTGCCGTTGCCGATGGAGGCGTAGTTCATCGGCCGGATGCGGGCGAGGGCGATGAACTCGGCCACATCGCTCACGGGCAGGTCGGTCGGCACGACCATGATGTTGGGCACCACGGCGATCAGCCCGAGCGGCGAGAAATCGCGATCCGGATCGAAGGGGAGGGAGGCGTAGAGGAAGCGGTTCACCGCCATGGGCACGCCGTTGAGCATGATCGCGCTGCCGTCGGCCGTGGCCTGGGCGGCGGCGGCTGTGCCGATGTTCCCGCCGGCGCCGGAGCGGTTCTCGATGGTGACGGGCTGCCCCATCGCGCGGCCCATGCGCTCGCCCACCACGCGGCCGAGGAAGTCGGCGGCGCCGCCGGGCGGAAAGGGGACGATCATGCGCAGGCCGGACGGGGTCTGGGTCTGGGCCTGGGCGGCGAAGGGAAGGAAGGAGGCGGCGAGAAGGGTACGTCTTTGCATGATGGATTTCATGCAATCCACGGGCCATTTCGAGGGCTCCGCCCCTCGAGCACCCCGCCAGGGACCAGTGGGCCCCTGGACCCCGGCACTTCAGTCACGGGTTCCAAGGGCCTCTCGGCCTTTGGTGGGGGGTTGGCCGCGAAGCGGAGACAACGGGGCAAAGGCCCTTCGTCCTACAGCCCCGCGCTTTCGAGCCGCAGCACGGACCGGGCCAGCGCCTGAGCCCGCGGCACGAAGCTGGCGACTTCCAGGTATTCCTCGGGGCTATGCGCCAGCCCGCCTACGGGCCCGACGGAGCAGATGGTCGGCGCGCCCTGGGCGGCGGTGAAGCCGCTGTCGGCGCAGCCGCCGGAGAACTCGCCCTTCACCTCGAGGCCGGCGTCCTTGGCCGCGCCCTGGTACATGGTGAAGAGGCGGGCGGCGGACTCGTCCTGAGTGAGGGGCAGGAACTCGCCGCGGATGGTGAGCTTGGCCTTGGTGCCGGGCACGTAGCTCATGGCGATGATCTCGTGGATCTTGCCCATGATCTCGTCGCGATCGGCCGGGTTCACGTAGCGCAGGTCGATCTGTCCGATGGCCGACGGCGCCACCGTGTTCACGCTCTGCCCGCCCGAGACGAGGCCGACGTTGAGCGTGATGCCGCGCTTGAGGTCCGTCAGCGCGTGGATGGCGACGATCTTGTTCGCCAGCTCGCCGATGGCCGAGATGCCGGCCTCGAAATTGCCGCCGGAATGCGCGGCCTTGCCCTCGATCTCGAAGATGCTGAAGACGCCGCCCTTGCGTCCCGTGACCACGTTGCCGGTGAGGCGGCCGGGCTCGGAGTTGAAGACGACTCGGGCGCCGCGCGCCTCCTCCTCGATCACCGTGCGGCCCTCGGGGGAGCCGATCTCCTCGTCGCCGGTGAAGAGGCCGACCATCGGGCCCGGCGCGCCGCCGAACTTCTTGAAGGCGGCGAGGACGAACATGTTCATGACCAGGCCCGCCTTCATGTCGGCGACGCCGGGGCCATAGGCGCGGCCGTCCTTGATGGCGAAGGGCCGGCGGGTGGGCTCACCCTTGGGGAAGACCGTGTCGCGATGGCCCAACAGCACGATGTTGGCCGCGTGGTTACCGCGGGTGCGGACGGCGGAGGCGCCCTCATGCGGCAGCACGGCGCGCAGGCAGTCGCCGAATTTTTCGCCGCGCACGGTCTCGACCGTGATGCCTTGGCCGGCGAAGAAATTCTTCACGATCTGGCCGACGGCATCGACGCCGGCCTTGTCGTAGCTGCCGCCATCGGTGTTCACCATGGCCTCCAGCGTGTCGACCATCGCCTGCTGCTGGGTGGCGAGCCAGGCAGTGATCTTGCCTTCGGTGGTTTCGGTGTTCATGCGGGCAGCCTCCAATCTGTCGGAGGCAGGCTACTCCACGCGACCGATCCGTTGAACAGCCCCCACCAGCCGCGCGCCGTCCTCGGCGAAGAAGCGGGCGAAATCCGGCGCGTCCAGGTAGCGCGGCGGTGAGCCCGCGGCCTCGAAGGCGCGCAGCAGATCGGCGTCCCGCATGGCGCCGCGCATGGCCTCGCGCAGGCGGGCGAGGACCGGCACGGGCGTCGCCGCGGGGGCGAAGAGCCCGGCCCAGATGTAGAACTCCACCTCCGGGAAGCCCGCCTCCATGAAGGTGGGCACGTCAGGGAAGGCAGCGGCGCGCTCGCGGCCCCAGCAGCCGAGGACGCGCAGGCGCCCACCCTGGACGTGCTGGGTCAGCGTGCCGGGCGCCGAGGCCAGCGCCTGGATGTCGCCCGAGAGCAGCGCGGTGATGGCCGGCCCCGCGCCCTGGAAGGGCACGTGCAGCAGGCGGATGCCGGCGGCACTCGCGAACATCTCCATGGCCACGTGCAGCGTGCCATAGGCGCCGGAGGAGCCGTAGGGGATGTCGCCCGGCCTTGCCTTCGCATCGCGCACGAAATCGGCGATGGAGCGCCAGGGCGCGTTGGCCGGGACCGCGAGCATGGTCGGGTCGGCATTCACCAGCGCGATGGGCGCGAACTGGTCGACGGTGTAGGGCGCCGGCCGGCCGAAGAGCTTCTCCGATTCCGGGATCACCGCCAGCGAGGAGAGCGCCATCAGCAGCGTGTAGCCGTCCGCCGGGGCGCGGGCGACGAAGCCTGAGCCGATGGCGCCGGCACCGCCCGCGCGATTCTGCACGACCACGGGCTGGCGGAGGATGCGCTCCAGGGCCGAGGCGACGGGGCGGGCGGCGAGGTCGGCCTGGCCGCCGGGCGGGAAGCCCACGACGATGGTCATGGCCCGGGTCGGATATTCTCCCCCTTGGGCCTGCGCCCAGGCCGCGAATGGGGCGGCAAAGGGCGCCGCCAGGAGGAGGCGCCGCGGCAGCGACGCCGCGCTCATTCCTTGTGGCCGATTCGGGTCACGGTGCCGCTATGCCAGGCGATGCCGTCCTCGGCCTTGCGGCCTTCGGGTTCGGCCGGAGAGCGCGGCGGCTCATAGAAGGAGGCCGCGTCCGGCAGGCGCTCGGACAGGTTGGCCGGCGCTGCCATCAGGCAACGGCGGCGTGCCAAGGGGAGCAGCTTCAGAGCACGCATTCATCATCCTCCGGCAACGGGATTGCCTTATGGCCGTCAGGCCACTCGATTCTCCAGGGTGCCGACGCCCGGCACCTCGATCCGCACCACATCGCCGGTCTTCAGGAAGACCGGCGGATTGAAGCCGATGCCCACCCCCGCCGGCGTGCCGGTGGCGATCAGGTCGCCCGGCTCCAGCGTGATGGCTGCGCTGATCGCCTCGATCAGCGTCGGAATGTCGAAGATGAGGTCGGAGACGGGGGCGTGCTGCCGCTGCTTGCCGTTCACCCAGGTGGTGAGGGTGAGCTTCGTCGGGTTAGGCACTTCGTCGGCAGTGAGGATGGCCGGGCCCATCGGGCAGAAGCTGTCGAGCCCCTTGCCCAGGATCCACTGGCTGTGGCGCTTCTGCAGGTGGCGCGCCGTGACGTCGTTGACGATGGTGTAGCCGAAGACGTGGCTGAGGGCGTCGGCCTTGGAGATGCCGCGCCCGCCCTTGCCGATGACGACGCCGAGCTCGCCCTCGTAGTCGAGCCCGCCGGTCGGATCGAGATGGCCGAGGATCGGCTCGCCATTGGCGATGATGGAGGTGTGCGGCTTGCTGAAGACGACGGGGAAGGACGGCACCACGTCCTTGGCGCCGCCGTCGAAGCCGGAGCCCGCGAATTCCTTGGCGTGCTCATGGTAGTTCTTGCCGACGCAGAAGATGTTCTTCGGCGTGCGAGGAATCGGGGCGCAGAGCGTGGCGTCGGCCAGGACCGGTGCCTTGGAGATCGCCGCCCGCAGCTTGTCGAGCAAAGCGGGTTCGCCCGCGGCGACGGCGATCATGGTCTGCCCGCGC
>JAQGHZ010000178.1 GCA_028291485.1 Rubritepida sp.
TCCCGATGCCCATATGTCTGCCCATGTTCATGTCGCCTCATGTTGCCGCCCCCGCCACAGTAGGTGCCGGGCAACAAATTGCTCAACTGAATAAGCGCGAGTTCATGGCCACTAAGATTAGGCTCAAGACCGATTGATCGCTTGTGGCGACGCTGCGGAGCATGATTCTTGGCGTGGTGGAGGTTCCGTCATGCCCGCAAAGACAGCTCCCTCAAGCTCCCCGGCAAGAACCTCGGATTCTTTCATCTCCGATCGGTTTTTAAGCCCTCAAGCTCCATCCTGACCCGACAGCAGCTCCGCCACCCAGCGGCCACCCTCGAACTGCCGGCAGATCGTCACCGCCGCGATCAGCACCGGCACGCCGATGAAGGCCCCCGGCACCCCCCAGAGGAAGGCGCCGAAGAACACCGACAGCAGCACCATGAAAGGCGAGATCGCCAGCCGCTTCCCCGCCAGCAAAGGCTCGATGTAGCTGCCCGAAACCGACTGGATGACGTTCAGGCAGAGGAAGACCACCACCGCCGTTTCCCAGGATTCGAACTGGAGGATGGCGACGATCGTCGGGAAGAGCGTCGCGATCAGCGGCCCGATGAAGGGGATGTAGTTCAGCACGAAGGCGATCACGCCCCATTCCGCCGCGAGCTCGAGCCCCATCAGCCGCGCGAAGCCCCAGACGGCCAGGCCCGTCACCACGCTCATCAGCGTGCGCACCGCCATGTAGCTGCAGAATTTTTGCCCCGTCTCGATCGCGGCCTGCCGCCGCGGCGCGACGTCGCCCGGGATGCGCGCGAGCTGGCGGTCCACGGCCGTCACTTCCAGCAGTCCCAGCACCAGGAAGACCACGGTCACGATGGAGAAGGCGAGGACGCGGTGCAGCCGCCCCGTCACCTCCTGCGCGACCACGACCAGCCAGCGCGAGCTGAAGCCGTCCGACAGCATGCCCGCGACGGCGATGCCCTGCTCGTCCAGCCAGGCGATCTTGCGCGCGTAAAGCAGCTGGATCTGGCCCGAATTGGTGACCACCCACGTCCCCACGCCGCCGAAGGCCCAGGCGATGAGCAGCGCCAGCGTCACCACGGTCACGAGGGCGGCCAGCATCGCCGCCAGCATCGCGAGCCCCGCCGGCACGACACCGGCGAGCCGCCGCTGCACCGGCCAGACGAGGGCAATGCGTCTATTCGCTCTCGCATGTCGCATTGCCCTTCCCGCCGAGTGATTCGCTCTACGGCAACCAGCCCGGGCCCGAGCCGGAATTCGGCGTGAGCCTCGGGGCCATGGCGGCGCGGGGCGAGGTGGGCGTGCTGATCCTGGCGCTGGATTCGCTGATCCGCATCTCCTGGAATCCCTTCTACGACTACCTGCTCGGCCGCATCGAGGAGGTGATCCCCCCACGGCCGGCGGTTGCGCCATGAGCAGGAGTTGGGGATCGGGAGTTTGGGACGCCAGGCGCAGCCTTGGGATGGCATGCCGGTCCCACCGCGCGACCCTGCTTCTGTTGGGCTTCGGGCTGGCCCTGGTCCAGGATCTTGCTGAGAGAGCGATTCACCGCTTCGGTGATTCCACCTCGCGGATCGCGCTGCAGCCGCTTCCCTTTCCTAAGCGGGCGTTTCGCGTATCCTGTCCGCGAATTAGGGAGAGCCATCATGGACGGCATGCAGTCCGAGGCGACCACGCCTCTGCTCACCATCGAGGGCGCGCGCGCCACCATCCGCCTGAATCGCCCGGCTGTGCACAACCGCATCGAGCCGCCGGACCTGCTGAAGCTGATCGAGCATTTCCGCACGATCGAGGCCGATCCGGACACCCGCGTGGTGGTGCTGACCGGGACGGGGAAGTCCTTCTCCTCCGGCTACCATCTGGGCGACCTCGCGAAGCGGCCGGAGGCCGAGGTCACGGCGCGGGAGGAGGGGCCCTCCTTCGAAAGCGTCGGCGACATGCTCGAGAACCTGAAGGTCCCGGTGATCTGCCGGCTGAACGGCGGCGTCTATGGCGGCTCCACGGATTTCGCGCTGTGCTGCGACTTCCGCATCGGCACCGAGAGCTGCGAGATGTTCATGCCGGCCGCACGGATCGGCATCCACTACTACCCCTCGGGGATGAAGCGCTATGCGAGTCGGCTCGGGCTGAATGCGGCGAAGAAGCTGTTCCTCACGGCCGAGAAGATTCTCGCGCCCGAGATGCTGGCGATCGGCTACCTGACCGAGATGGTACCGGCCGATCAGCTCGATGCCCGCGTGGACGCTCTGGCTTCACGGCTGGCCTCGCTGGCGCCGCTCTCCGTGCAGGGGGTGAAGCGCAGCCTGAATGAGATCGCGCGGCAGGAATTCGACGAGGCCGGTGCCCTTGAGCGCGCCAAGGCCAGCCAGAAGAGCGAGGATCTGAAGGAAGGGCTGGCGGCCTTCCGCGAGAAGCGGGCGCCGGTGTTCAAGGGGCGCTGAGTTGAGGGGCTCTGCCCCTCAAACACCCCGGCAGGGAACACGTTCCCTGCACCCTCATCGGTAAAAGGGTCCAGGGCGCGAGGAGGCGGAGCCTCTCGCATCAACCGTTCAATACAGCGCCCGAACCTGCTCGAAGGCCCGCTCCAGGTCGAATTCATCGTTGTATCCGTGGAAACTGACGCGGA
This sequence comes from Rubritepida sp., assembly GCA_028291485.1. Lineage (GTDB taxonomy): Bacteria > Pseudomonadota > Alphaproteobacteria > Acetobacterales > Acetobacteraceae > Roseococcus. Next base: position 2,624 of record JAQGHZ010000178.1, read on the forward strand.
TGCGCCCGCGCCCGTTCCAGGTCAGCACACCCTCGCTTTCCAGCGTCTTCACAGCCTTGGCCGCTTCGGAGTGGGGCAGGCAAACGCTGGCCCCGTGGTTCGCCGGCGTCATCATGGGGAGCTGGGCCTCCAGGCAGAGCCGCCGCAGCTCGCCGGCCAGCCCGGCCACATGGGCCTCTGTGCCCGGATGCGCCTCCAGATAGTCCAGCGAGGTGTTGAGCGCATAGACGCCGGCATGATTCGGATTGCCGCGGCAGAAGCGCATGGCGTCAGGCACCAGCCCGACCGGGTTGCGCCAGTCCGGCCGCGCATGGCTCGCCATGGAGTACCAGCCGGCGCTGTGCGGGGCCCAGTCCGGCTGCCGCGCCCGGTTCCAATAGGCGACGGCGATGCCGGAGATGCCGAGCAGCCACTTGTAGCTCGCCGCGAAGGCGAAGTCGGCGATCCCGGCGTCGATCGGCATCCAGCCGGCCGATTGCGTGTGGTCCACCACCAGCAGCGCGCCCACCTTGTCGGCGAGTTCCCGCATCGCAGGCAGGTCCGCGCGTTCGGCGTTCAGGAAGCTCGTGCTGCTGACGGCGATGACGCGCGTCCGCGGCGTGACCGCGGCCGCGACACCGGACACGCCCTCCGCCACCCGCAGCGTCACGCCGGGCTGCAGGGCGAAGGGGGCGGCCAGGGAGGGGTATTCGATGTCCGGCACCACGACCTCGCCGCCCTCGCGCCAGTCCAGGCTCCCGGCCAGCATGGAGACCCCCTCGGCGACCGAGGAGACGAGGCCGATATCGTCCACCCCGCAGCCCCAGGAGAGTGCGAGACGTCGCCGCAGCCCCAGGATCTCCTCCTCCTGCCTGATATCGCCCGCCGGCCCGTCCGACTTGTCGGCGAGGTAGCGCACGATCGCATCCGCCGTCGTTCGCAGGACGGGCGTCTTCCCGCCCGCGCAGAGATGCGCGACGCCGGGGGTGATGTGGAAATCGTCGGGGGAGAAGATCGCTGGCATGCGCCCAGCATGGACGTCTCTGCGAAAATCGCGCAATCCCGTCGATGGGATATGGCGGAATCCCGCCTATAAGGCCGATGATCCTCTCTTCCTGGATATAGGCCGCGCATGTCCATCCACGTCGCCCTCACGCACAAGACGACCTACAGCTACGACCGCGCGGTCACGCTGGGACCCCAGACCATCCGGCTACGGCCGGCGCCGCATGCGCGCACTCCCATCCTGGCCTATTCGCTGAAGGTCGAGCCCAAGCCGCACTTCATCAACTGGCAGCAGGACCCGCAGGGGAATTTTCAGGCGCGCGTCGTCTTCCCGGAGCGGGTGACGCATTTCGACGTGACGGTGGACCTCGTCGCCGACATGGCGACCATCAACCCCTTCGACTTCTTCCTCGAGCCCGAAGCGGAAAATTTCCCGTTCACCTATGACCCCGTGCTCGACCAGGAGCTCGCGCCCTTTCGGAAGGTGGAGACGCCCGGTCCTGGGCTGAAGGCGCTGCTGGCCGGGATCCCGCGCACCGAGCGGCGCATGGTCGACAT
>JAQGHZ010000586.1 GCA_028291485.1 Rubritepida sp.
GCCATCAACCCGAATGAGGCGGTCGAGGAGAAGGTCTCGCTGAGCGACCGCTTCGGGCTGTGGGTCGGCTTCCACAATTGCGACCAGGACACATTCTTCGCGATGATCGAGGGCTATGCCGGCGCCATGTCGCTGCCGATCTCGAACGAGGAGCTGCACAAGGCGGCGGTCGAATGGAGCATCACGCGCGGCGGCCGCTCGGGCCGCGTGGCCTGGCAGTTCATCCAGGAGATGGCGGGCAAGCTGGAGGTCAAGGTCACATGAAGTTCATCGAAAGCCTTGACGAGCTGCACGGCTTCTACGGCGTGCCGGGCGCGGCCTCCACGGAGAAGGAGGCGGCCTGGTTCATCCCGGAATACCGGAAGATCATCGAGGCATCGCCCTTCCTGGCGCTGGCCACGGCCGGCCCCGAGGGGCTGGACTGCTCGCCACGCGGCGACCTTCCCGGTCAGCTCGTGCGCATCCTGGATGACCGGACGCTGGCCCTGCCCGACCGGCGCGGCAACGACCGGATCGACAGCCTGCGCAACATCCTCCGCGATCCGCGCGTGGCGCTGATGTTCCTGATTCCGGGCAGCGGCAATGCGTTGCGGATTAACGGGACGGCGCGCCTCACGGCGGACGACGACCTGCGCAAAAGCTTCGAGATGGAAGGAAAGCTGCCGCGGACGGTGGCCGTCATCCGGGCCGAGACCATCTACTTCCAATGCGCCCGTGCCGTGATCCGAGCCAAGCTCTGGGAACCCCATACGAAACCCGAACTGCCGACGCCAGGCCAGATCCTGGCGGCGATGACCAAGGGCGCTGTGGGCGGGCCGAAATACGACCAGGAATGGCCGGAGCGCGCCGCGAAATCGATGTGGTGAGATTGGGGCCTGCGGTACGCGACGCCAAGGGACGGTTCCTCAATCCGGATGGCGGGCCCGCGGGGCAGTCGCTGCGCAACGTCTTCCGCATGATGCGCGAGCGCGGCGGCGTGGCCTGGCCGACAGGGATCGTCGATCCGCCGCAGCCTCCGCCGCCCGAGCGCGTGCCGGCGGGGCATGCGGCCTTCACCTTCATCGGCCACTCGACCTTCCTGATCCGGCTGGACGACGGCACGACGATCCTGACCGACCCTATCTTCAGCGAACGGTGCAGCCCGGTCTCCTGGGCCGGACCGAGGCGGGCGCGGCCACCGGCGATCGCGCTGGAGGCGCTGCCACGGATTGACGCGGTGCTGGTAAGCCACGGGCATTACGACCACCTCGACATCCCCAGCCTCAAGGCGCTGCACGCGCGATGGGGCGCGCCGGTCTTCACCGGGCTCGGGCATGGGACGCTGCTGGCGCGGCACGGCATGCCGGGCGCGACGGAGCTGGACTGGGGCGGCCAGGCCGTGCTGCCGGGCGGGCATCGCGCGACCTACCTGCCGATGCGGCATTTTTCCGCGCGCGGGCTGCATGATCGCTCGAAGGCGCTGTGGGGCGGGTTCGCGGTGGAGCCGGCCTCGGGCGGGCGGCTGGCCTTCCTGGGCGACACGGCGGCGGGCGGGCATCTGGAGGTGATCGGGCGGGAATTCGGCGGCTTCGGCGCGGCGCTGATCCCCATCGGGGCCTATGAGCCGTTCTGGTTCATGCAGGCGGTGCACATGACGCCGGAGCAGGCGCTGGAAGCGCAGCTCCAGCTCCGGGCGAAGACCGCGATCGCGATGCATTTTGCCACGTTCAAGCTGACCCAGGAGGCGATCGACGAGCCGGAGCGGCGGTTGCACGCCGCGCGCGGGGAACAGGATTTCCGGGTTCCGGGATTTGGGAAGAGCGTCGTGGTGGAGCTCTGACCGGCCCACGCTCGCCCAACCTGGGCCGGCGCTTCACCCGACCGGGCTCCCGTAGCGCCCGAGGTCGGGCAGCGGCCGTCCGAAGCCCGGGCTTGCGCCCAGCGCCTCCTCGAAGGCCAGCGCGATCTCCAGCAGCCGCACATCACCCTGATGCCGGCCGATCCGGTTGATGCCGAAGGGCATGCCGTTCACCCCGCGCCCCGTCGGGATGGTGGCCACCGGATGCGCCGTCCAGGTGAGCGGCGTGTAGATGCTGGGTGCGGGCAGCCGCGAGAAATCATAGTCGCGCGGCCCGAATCGGGCATTGTCGGCCCGCAGCGCCGCATCGCGCCGGTCGATCTCGGCGAGGCTCATCAGCGGCTGCGAGGCGCCGGGCGTGATCAGCACGTCCCATTCCTGCAGGAAGCTCGCCAGGGCACGGAAGGCGCGGGTCTGGTCCCGCTGCGCCTCGGCGATCATGGCGGCGGTGGTGGCATGGCCGCGCCGGAGATCGACGTTCTTCTCGGGCGTCAGCCGCTCGGGTGCCGTGTCGTGGATCTCTCCGAAGGCGACCAGGTAGGAGAGCGGGCGCAGGATGTTGAAAGCCCGCACGATGGGGCCGAGGTCGGGCGTCGCCCATTCCAGCGTCCCGACATCGGGCGCCAGCGCCGCCACCACCTCCTCGAAGCGGGCGCGGATGCCGGCCTCGACCTTCACGCAGCCGAGATCGGCCGAGACGGCGACGCGCAGCCCGCGCAGCCCGGCCGGGCGCGGGGCCAGGAGCGGCGCGGAATCGGCGCGCCAGCTCAGCGGATCGAGGTGGCTCGTGCACATCATGCCGGCGGTGAGCAGCATTAGGTCACGCACCGAGCGCGCCATGGGGCCGGTGACGGAAGCGACCTCGAAGCCGATCGGGCTGCCCTCGCGCGCGACAAGGCCGGGGCTCGGCCGGAGTCCCACCGTGCCATTGCCGGCGGCGGGGCCGCGGATGCTGCCGCCCATGTCAGAGCCCGTGGCCAGCGGCACCATGTCGGCTGAAAGCGCCACCGCGCTGCCGCCGGAGGAGCCGAGGCAGGAAAGCTCCGGGTCATGCGCGTTGCGAGTGAGACCGTAGATCGTGTTGCGCGAGGTGAGGCCCTGCAGCAACTCCGGCACATTGGTCTTGCCGATGATGAGCGCGCCGGCCCGGCGGAGGGCGGCGACACCGGCCGCGTCCTTCATGACGATGTTGTCCGCGTAGATCTCGCTGCCCTGGGTGGTGTGCAGCCCCTCCACGTCGGTCGATTCCTTGACCCCCACCGGCAGGCCCAGCAGCGGCGGCAGCTCGCCACCGCGGGCGACCTGCGCCTCGGCGGCGCCGGCCTCGGCCTCTGCCTGCTCCCAGCGCATCTCGACGAAGGCGTTGAGATGCGGGTTCAGCCATTCGACGCGGCGGCGCACGGCGGCCAGCAGATCGACCGGCGAGAGGTCGCGCCGCGCGATCCGGTCGCGCAGCTCAGTGGCAGAGAGGCCGGTGATCTCGGTCATGGGTGCTTCCAGGGAACAGAGGGTCGCCCCTCCCCGGACGGCGACCGTCCGGGGAGCGGCGGGGAGGCTCAGTCGATGCTGATATTCGCCGCGCGGGCGATCACCGCGTTGCGCTCGTTCTCGCTGCGCAGCATGGCGGCCGCCGTAGCTGGCGTGCCGCCGCCCAGCATGAAGCCGGTTTCGCGCAGGCGTTGGGCGATCGCCGGCGTGGCGAGCGCCGCGTTCAGCGCGGCCGCCCAGCGTTCCACGATCGGCGCGGGCAGGCCGGCCGGCCCCACGATCATGTACCAGACCTTGCGGTCGAAGCCGGGGAAGCCGGACTCGGCCACCGTCGGCACCTCGGGGAGCCACTCCACGCGCTCGGGCGTGGTCACCGCCAGCGCCCGCAGCTTGCCGGCGCGGATATGCGGCAGGTTCGTCGGCAGCGTATCGACGTTGAGGTCCACCTGGCCCGCCATCAGATCGGCGAGGGCCTGGCCGCTGCCGCGATAGGGCACATGGGTCATCTCGACGCCGGCCGAGCGCGCCAGCAGTTCGCCCGCCAGGTGCTGGGAGGTCGCGATGCCGGAGGAGGCGAAGTTCAGCTTGCCCGGATTGGCCCTGGCATGGTCGAGCAGCGCGCGGAGGTCGCGGAAAGGCGAGTTCTCGTTCACCACGACCACCTGCGGCACGGAGGCCACCAGCAGGATGGGCATGATGTCGGTCAGCGGATCATAGGGCTTGCGGACCATCACCTGGGGCAGCACGGAAAGCGAGCTGATCGTGCCGATGGCCAGGGTGTAGCCGTCCGGGCGCGCGCGGAGGACGCTGGCCATGCCGAGCGTACCGCTGGCACCCGGGCGGTTCTCCACCACCACCGGCTGGCCCAGCTCGGCCTGCAGCCTCGTCGCCAGCAGGCGCGCCACGATGTCGCTGCCACCGCCCGGAACGAAGCCGTCCACGACGGTGATGGGCCGGTCCGGATAGCCGGTCTGCGCCTGGGCGCCGCCCTGGACGGCGGAGGCTGCGACAAGGCCCGGCGCGGCCGTGAGCACCCGGCGGCGCGAGGGGCTGAAATTCATCATACTCTTATCATCTCCCGACGGCGAACCGCCCTTCATTCCCGGCCGGAACGGCTTCCATTCTCTCGATACAAGCTTTTGTTCCGGCTTATTTCTCCAGTGTCGGCGCTTCCGCTCAACCTGGCAACGCTCCGGCGCCGACACCTGCTCTGGCAGGTCATCCTCAGCGCCGCCGTTGAAGCACGGCATCCGCCATTTCGATAGGGCACGAAGGCACCTGAGTCCTCGGTCATGCTTCGGCCGATGCCGTATCTTTCCGGGACCGCGCGCAGGCATGGTCCCGGCTTTCCGCACGAGTATCAGCCATGTCCCTAGTTCCCATCCCCGGCCGCGATGCCCTTCCCGCAGGCTCCCTCGCGAGCCCCATCGTGAGCCTGGCCGCGCGCCGGGAGGCGGGAGCGTCCTTCTTCGGATGGCGCGTCACCTGGGCGGCCTTCGCCGTCGCCGTCTTCGGCTGGGGCGTGGGCTTCTACGGCCCGCCGGTCTTCCTCTTCGCCATCCACGAGGCGCGCGGCTGGCCCATCTGGATGGTCTCCTCCGCCATCACCTGCCACTTCCTGCTGGGCGCCTTCGCCGTGGCGAACCTGCCGGCGATCCATCGCCGCTTCGGCGTCGCCGCCGTCACACGGGCGGGCGGAATCCTCGCGGCGCTCGGCATGCTGGGATGGGCGCTTGCGGAGGCCCCCTGGCAACTCTTCCTCGCCACCGCCGTCAGTGGCGCCGGCTGGGCCGCGACCGGCGCCGCAGCGATCAACGCCATGGTCTCGCCCTGGTTCATCCGGCGCCGGCCGACCGCGTTGAGCATGGCCTATAACGGCGCCTCGGTGGGTGGGATGATCCTCTCGCCGCTCTGGGTCCTGGCGATCGGGGCATTGGGCTTTCCATGGGCCGTCGCGCTCATCGGAGGCGCGATGGCGCTGACCCTCTGGCTCCTGGCCGGGCGCTACTTCGTCGTCTTGCCCGCCCAACTCGGCCAGGCGCCGGATGGCGACGCCGCGGGCCCGGCAGCGGCAAAGCCCGTCTCGCGCCATGGCCCCCTGCCCGGCCGCGCGATGTGGGCCAACCGCCGCTTCCTGACGCTGATGGCGGGCACCTCCTTCGGCCTCTTCGCGCAGATCGGGCTGATCGCGCATCTCTTCTCGCTGATGGCCGGGCCGATGGGGCCCCGCCTCGCGGGGCTGGCGGCCGCCCTCGCGACCATCTGCGCCATCCTGGGGCGGACCGTGATGGGCTGGCTGCTCACGCCCCATGCCGACCGGCGGATCGCCTCGGCCGGCAATTACGGGCTGCAGGTGGTGGGATCGCTGGTGCTGCTCGCCTCGGGCGG
>JAQGHZ010000654.1 GCA_028291485.1 Rubritepida sp.
GGCACACGCTGCGGCGAGAGGCCCAGATGGCGGTACATCCGCACCATCTCGTTCAGCGCGGAGGCCTCGTTGCCCAGGGTGGAGGGGCAGCGCACCAGCCGGAACAGCCAGTCGAGCATCTCGTCGCGCAAGGAATCGGCAGCGTCCAGGATGGCGCGGCGGGCGCCGGCGTCGAGCGATGTCATGCAGCGCAGCATGGCCAGCGCGCGGCGCGGTTGTCCAGGCCGCCCAGGCGCGCTTCACTCAGGGAATGAAGGCCTTTCACCATCCCGACGAGGCGCTGCATGCGCCGCGATTCTTCCTCACGCGTGGCACGGTGCGATCGAATTTCGAGATCCCGGCCCGCGCCGCCTCACTGCGCGCCGGGCTGGACGCGCTGGGCCTCGCGCCGGAGACGACAAAACCCGCGACGCGGGAGGAGCTGCTGAGGCTCAACACGCCCGACTACCTCGACTTCCTGGAGCACGCCGCGGCCCAATGGGCCGGGATGCCCGAGGCCGGCCTCGAAGTCGTCGCCAACATGCACCCGACACCGGAGATGCTGGCCCAGACCCAGCGGAAGCCCGCCCATGTCATCTCGCGCGCCGGGATGCACATGGCCGACACGGCCTGCCCGATCGGGCCCGGCACCTGGACGGCCGCGATATCAGCCGCAGGCTGCGCGCTGGCGGCGGCCGATGTCGCGGCCCAAAGCAGCGACCGGGGGGGCGGGACGGCCTATGCGCTCTGCCGTCCGCCGGGGCACCACGCCTATGCGAGCCGCGCCGGGGGGCATTGCTACGTCAACAACAGCGCGCTCGCCGCGCAGCGGCTGCGGGATTCGGGCGCCGCGCGCGTGGCGGTGCTCGACATCGACAGCCATCACGGCAACGGCACTCAGGGGATTTTCTGGGACCGCGACGATGTGCTGACCGTCTCCATCCATGGCGATCCGTCGCGCTACTACCCCTGGTATGTCGGCTTCGCGGAGGAGACGGGAGCGGCGAACCTCAACCTCCCGCAGGAATTCGGGACCGGCGACGAGGGCTGGCTCGCCGCACTCGACACCGCCATCGCCGCCGTCGAAAAATTCCGGCCCGATGCGCTGGTCGTTCCGCTGGGCTTCGATGCCAGCGAGTTCGAGCCGCTCGCCTCGCTCAAGGTCACGCAGGACGGCTTCGCCCGCGCCGGCGCGGCCATCGGCAGGCTCAAACTGCCCACCGCCATCTGCCAGGAGGGCGGCTACAACGTGGACCTACTCGGGACGCTGCTGCAGCGCTTCCTCACCGGCTTCGGAGAAGCGAAGTGAATCAGCTCAACCCCCTCGTCCTCGACACGCATATCGACATCCGCTGGCCCGAGACGCCCGACTGGCTCTCGGACACCAAGCAATGCGTCGACCTGCCGAAGATGCTCGCAGGCGGCATGAGCGCGGCCGTCTTCATCGCCTATGTCGGCCAGGGCGCGCGCGACTATGCGGGCCATGCCGCGGCCGCCGCCCGAGCCGAGGCGATGCTGCACCACATCCGCGCCCGCGCCGACGGCGCCGCGAGCCGCTTCTGCGCCACGCCGGGCGAGGTGGAGGCCGCCTTCGCCGCGGGCATCCCGGCGGTGCTTTCCGCTGTGGAGAACGGCTATGCGATGGGGCACAACCTCGGCCGCATCGCGCTCTGGCGCAGGCTGGGCGCCATCTACCTCACCCTGACCCATGACGGGCACAACGCACTCTCCGACAGCGCGCGGCCGCGCAAGAACCTGGGCAATAGCGAGACCGAGCATGGCGGCCTCTCCGCCCTGGGCCGCACCGCGATCCGCGAGATGAACCGCGTGGGGCTGATGCTCGACTGCTCGCATGTCTCGAAGGCCGGGATGGTGCAGGCGGCGGAGCTCTCGCGCGTGCCCATCGCCGTGACGCACACGGCCTGCGCCGCGCTCTGCCCGCATCCGCGCAACCTCGACGACGAGCAGCTCGACGCCATCCGCGCCTGCGGCGGCGTGGCGCAGGTCACCGCCGTCGCCTCCTTCCTCAAGGCGCCGGGCCCGAACGGCGTGACCCAGGCGAGCGTCGCCGATCTCGTGGACCATGTGGAGCACGCGATCCGCCGCATCGGCCTGGACCATGTGGGCATCTCATCCGACTTCGACGGCGGCGGCAGCGTGGTCGGCTGGGCGAATGCCTCCGAGACGCGGAACATCACCGCGGAGCTCGAACGCCGGGGCTATGGCGCGCGCGAGATCGGGCTGCTCTGGTCGGGGAATTTCCTGCGGGTCTGGCGGCAGGTGCTGCGCGGCACCGGCTGAGGCTGGCACGACAGACGCGACAAAGCCATCACCCCGGCGCGATCGGCCGGGCATGAGGCCAGCGCATATTGGACGAGCCAGAAGGAGCGTCCGACATGACCAGGTTCCGCATTCTCTTCGTCTTCGACGCGCTCGTCGCGCTGTTCGTGCTGCAGCAGTTCTTTTCCCTCGTCACGGACCGCTACAGCTATCCCGCCCTGTTGGCGATCGAGTTCCTCGTCTTGGCGATCTGCGTCGGTTCCCTCTGGTGGGCCGCGACGCTGAACACGAAGGGACGACCCGGCCTCGCCAGCCTCGTGCTGCTGATCCCCGCGATCCCGGCCGTCCTGGCCCTGCTGGGCCTGGGGCTCCTCATCCTCCTCTTCAGCACGGGCGGGGCTCATCACTAGCCATGACCAGGTTCCGCATCCTCTTCGGCATCGACCTGCTCATCCTGGCCTTCGCGCTCTGGCAATGCATCGAGCTCTCTACGTCACAGCTGGTCTCGACAAACCTGCTGGACGGCACCCGCACGGTGATCCCGCGAGCGCCGGGCGAGACCTGGCTCATGCTCTCGCCCATGGTCACGGTGCTGGTGCTGGCCGTCGCGGTGCTCGGCGGCGCGGCGATGCTGCATCGACGCGGGCGGACCGGGCTGGCAACGCTCCTGCTTCTTGCCCTCGCGGTGCCGGTCGTGCTGGGCGTGCTGCTGATGGGCGGGCTGATGATCCTCTTCACCATCGGCACGCCCAGCCGCTAGGACGCGTCACCGCTTCTGGACCGCCCCGCAGCTTCCGATTAGATCGTCATAACGATCGGAAAGGCCGCCATGACGGCCAAGGGAACGCGTCCAATGATCCTCGCTCTTCGCCGACTGCTGGCCGGTCTGGCCGCCCTTCTGCCATGGGCCATCGCGGTGCCCGCCCTCGCGCAGGCCTCCTGGCCGGAACGGCCGGTCCGCGTCGTCATCACCTGGGCCGCGGGCGGCACCACGGATTTCGTGGCGCGCCTCTACGCGCAGCAGCTCGGCGCCGTGCTCGGCCAGTCCTTCGTGGTGGAGAACCGCACGGGCGGCAGCGGCGCCGTAGGCTGGAATCAGGTCGTGCAGGCGCGGCCGGACGGATACACGCTGCTGATCACCGACAACTCCATCGTGACGGTGCCGCCACTGCTGCCCGACCTCGGCTTCGACATGCGCACCGCGATGGAACCCGTGGCCGAGTTGGAAAAGAATATCCGGCCTTAGACCAGGACCTTGCTGAGAGAGCGATTCACCGCTCCGGTGATTCCACCTCCGCAGATCGCGCTAAGGCTTCACGAATCGGCGGTTCCGCGCGGCGCCTTCCATCGGCGCCTCGCGGAAGCCGCAGGAGGCGAGGATCTCCGGAATCCCGTTGCCGCCCGCTGCGGCATTCGCGCCGTCGATCTCGACCAGCACCTCGCGCACATGCGCGCGCAGCATGGCCCTCGCGCCGCGCAGGATCATGGGTTCGATCCCATCCACGTCGAGCTTGATCGCATAGGGTGCCGGCGCGTCCATGTGCTGGAAGAAATCGTCGATCGCGAAGCTCGGCACGGCCTGCCGGAAACCGCCTTCACGCGCCTCGATGCTGTGCATGGAATGGCCCGCCGCCGTGCTCGCCATGTTGAGCGCGACGAGGCCGGTGGTCTGCGCGAAGGCCAGGCAATAGGCCGAGATCCGATCGTCGAAGCCGTTGATCTCTATGCTGCGCACCATCGCCGCGAAGCTGGAGGCCGAGGGTTCGAAGGCCAGCACGCGCAGGCCCCGCTTCGCCGCGAAGAGACTGTAGAGGCCGATATTCGCGCCGATGTCCCAGAGCACCGTGTCCGCGGGCAGTCCGGCGATCCAGGCCACCGTCTCCGGCTCGTCCTTCCCGAAACCCTGCGGGTCGTGCAGCGCGCGCGCGGAGGGGCATTCCACCACGATCGGCCCGGCCGTCGTCTCGACCGTCACGCGCTGCAGCAGCGCCTCGGCGACGAGCGCGCGCGTGGACGCCGCGCGGCGCGGCTTCATGGGCGCGGTGGCCCTGAGCACGAGGCCCGTGAGGAAACGCGCGAGGCTGCGACTCATAAGCGGTTCAGTCTCCAGCCACGGCGCCTTCGCGCCGCGGATCGGTGCCGCCGAGCAGGCGACGCGATTCGCCCTCGCGCTGCACACGGATGATGTTGGTGCCGGAATTCATCTCGCGCGCCTCGACAGGCACGCCGCGACCGATCAGCGCCGTCGCGAGACTCGCCGCGACCGTACCCTGCTCCAGCTCCGTCAGCGCGTTGAGCGCGCCGACATGCGGCAGCGCCGCGGCCGCCTGCGGGTCCAGGTTCCAGTCGAGCGTCCCGGCCACGGACTGCACGACATAGCCGATGATGCGCGATCCGCCGGCGGAACCCGTGATGAGGTCGAGTTCGCCGTCGCGAAAAGCGATCAACGGCGACATGGAGGAGCGCGGGCGCTTGCCGCCTTCGACGCGGTTGGCGACCGGCCTTCCCTCCATCTCGGGCTGGAAGGAGAAGTCGCTGAGCTGGTTGTTCAGCACGAAGCCGCGCACCACGACGCGCGCACCGAAGACGTTTTCCACGGTCGTCGTCATGGAGATGGCGCGGCCCTCCGCGTCGACGATCGCCATATGAGCCGTGCCGTTCTCCGGCTGCGGAGGCTGGCTCGCGAGCGGCGGGCCGAAGCGGCGCGGATTGCCGGGGCGCGGCGCGCTGTTGGCGCGGTCGAGCGAGAGCATCTGCGCGCGCAGCGTGACATAGGCGGGATCGAGCAGCCCCACCGTCGGCACGGGCGAAAAGCCGGGGTCGGCCATGTAGCGGTTGCGGTCGGCGAAGGCGAGGCGGCCGGCCTCGCCCAGCAGCATCGCGGCGTCGACGCTCGCGGGATCGGGATCCATGTCGAAATGGCCGAGCAGGCCGAGGATCTGCAGCACCACGGCGCCGCCCGAGGGCGGCGGCGGCGAGCAGACCACATAGACGCGGTAGGGCAGGCAGAGGGCCGAGGCGCGGCGCGGGGCATAGCCCGCGAGGTCGTCGCCCGTCATCAGCCCCGGATTGGCGTGGCGGCGCACGACGTTGACGATATCGGCCGCGATGGGCCCGCGGTGCAGCGCGTCGGCGCCCTGTTCCGCCAGCGCGCGCAGCGTCTCGGCCAGCGCGGGATTGCGCAGCACGGCACCCTCGGCAAGCGGCGCGCCGGCGGCGTCGAAGAACAGTGCCCGCGCGGCGGGATCGCGGCGCAGCGTGTCCGCCGTCGTGGCGATGGCCTGGGCAAGGCGTGGGGAGACAGGGAAGCCCTCCTCCGCCAGGCGGATGGCCGGCGCAAAGAGATCGGCCCAGGGCAGCTTGCCATGGGCGCGATGCGCCTCCTCCAGCATGCGCATCACCCCCGGCACGCCCACCGCGCGGCCGCCGACGATCGCGTCGAGGAACGGCATGGGGCGGCCATCGCGGAGAAAAAGGTCGCCGCGGGCGGCCGCCGGCGCCGTCTCGCGCCCGTCCCAGGCGGTGAGCTGGCGGTCGGCGGGGTTCCAGTGCAGCAGGAAGGCGCCGCCGCCGATGCCGGAGGCCTGCGGCTCGACCAGGCTGAGAGCGGCCTGTGCAGCGATGGCGGCGTCCACCGCCGACCCGCCCGCGCGGAGCATGGCGCGCCCCGCCTCGGCCGCCAGCGGATGCGAGGCCACCACCATCTGCCGCTCCGCCACAACCGGCTGCGCCAGCGTGGTGATCGGGAGCAGCAGCAGCAGGGCGAGGAGCGGCGCGCGGATCACGCCGCCGACTTAGCCCGGAACAGGGGGTGCCGTCACGCCGCCCGGCGCAGCCCCCGCCTTCCGCGGTAGGAGAGCGCCTCAGCAACATGCGCGCGCTGCACGCCCTCGAGGCCCGCCAGGTCGGCGATGGTGCGCGCGAGGCGGATGGTCCGCACGAAGCCGCGCGCCGAGAGGCCGAGCCGTTCGGCCGCCTGTTCCAGCAGCTGCTTCGCATCGGCATCGAGCCGCGCGGTCTCCTGCAGGATCGTGCCGTCGGCCGCGGCGTTGTGGCGCGGGCCGTCCTCGCCGTAGCGCGCGCGCTGGACGTCGCGCGCGGCCTGCACGCGGGCGGCGATGACGCGGGTCAGCTCGCCGGTGGGGGCGCGCGCGAGCTCGGCGGCCGGCACGGCCATCACCTCCAGGGTGATGTCCATGCGGTCGAGCAGCGGGCCGCTCAGCTTGTCGGAATACTCCTCGCCGCAGCGGGGTGCGCGGGAGCATTCGCGCGCCGTCTCGCCGAGCTGGCCGCAGCGGCAGGGGTTCATCGCCGCGATGCATTGGAAGCGCGCGGGATAATTCACATGCGCATTGGCGCGCGCGATGACCGCGCGGCCCGTTTCCATCGGCTGGCGCAGGGCCTCCAGCGCGGGGCGCGGGAATTCCGGCCATTCGTCGAGAAAGAGCACGCCGTGATGCGCGAGGCTGATCTCGCCCGGCCGCGCCCGGTTGCCGCCCCCGATGAGCGCGGCCTGGCTCGCGGAGTGATGCGGCTCGCGAAAGGGCGGTCGCGTGAGGAGCCGCCCGTCGCGCAGCAGGCCGGCGACGGAGTGGATCATCGAGAGCTCCAGCGCCTCGGAGGGCGTGAGGTCCGGCAGCAGGCCCGGCAGCCGGGCGGCGAGCATCGACTTTCCCGCGCCCGGCGGGCCGATCATGAGCAGGTTGTGGCCGCCGGCAGCCGCGATCTCGAGCGCGCGCTTGGCCGTCTCCTGGCCCTTCACCTCGGAGAGGCAGGGGCCGCGCCATTCCTCGCGCTGCAGCGGCGGCGGCGAAGGCGGGCTCATCACCTGCACGCCGCGGAAATGGTTGAGCAGCATGGGCAGGTCGGCCGGCGCCAGCACCTCGCCACGCCCGGCCCAGGCCGCCTCGCCGCCCTGCGCCGCGGGGCAGATCAGGCCCAGGCTGCGGGCCGAGGCGCCGAGCGCCGCCGGCAGCACGCCCGCCACCGGCAGGATCGAGCCGTCGAGCGACAGCTCGCCCAGCGCCGCGAAGCCCGCCAGTTCGTCGCGCGGGATGACCTCCATCGCGGCGAGAAGGGCGAGCGCGATGGGAAGATCATAGTGGCTTCCCTCCTTGGCGAGATCGGCCGGCGCGAGGTTCACCAGCACGCGCTTGGCCGGCAGCGCGAGGCCGAGGCCGGTCAGTGCCGCGCGCACGCGCTCGCGGCTTTCGGCGACCGCCTTGTCGGCCAGGCCCACCACCAGGAAGGCGGGAAGGCCGGGTGCCAGTTGCACCTGCACCTCCACGGGCACGGCCTGGATTCCCGCGAAAGCGAAGGTGGCGATGCGCGCGAGACTCATGCGTACCTGCTTCTCACCCGCAACGTCCGGTTGCAACACGCGCTCGGAGGACATTCCGGCTTCCGCGCCACGCCGCGCCTGCGGAAAATGCACTATGCCGCGAGGGCTGCACGAACCAGTCGCATGAACTCATCGAGCTTCGTGCTGTCGAGCCAGCGGGACACGGCGACGATCTCCTCGGCGGGCTCCATCCAGGTCGTGGCGCCACCGGCGCCGGAGAAGCAGACCGCGCCCTCGCTCGCGCTCGGCCACTTGGTGCGACCGGTGTTGAGCCAGAAGAGGAAACCGTAATGCGGGTTCAGTGCACAAGGCGTGCGGCAGAGGTCGAGCCACTCCTTGCGGATGAGCTCGCGCCCCTTCCACTGGCCGTCCGCCGCGACCAGGAGGCCGACCTTGGCCTGGTCCTCGGCATTGATGATGAGCCCGCCGCCCCAGTGTCCGCCGCCCGAGACGCTCTCGATCATCCTGCCGCCGACCTCGACCTGCGAGGTCGTGTAGCCGCGCCACGTCCAGTCCTTGCCGGCGCCGATCGGGTCCATGATCCGCTCGGCGAAGACCTCCGGCAGCGATCGGCGGAAGAGGTACAGCAGCGCCATCGACAGCGCGTTCACGCGCACGTCGTTGTACTCCCAGTAGCCGCCGGGCGCGGCCAGCGGCCGGTTGCTGCGCTTGGCCCCCTTCCCTTCCGTGCCGAGGCTGCGGCCGCGATCGATCAGGTCGCTCTTGCCGAAGAGCGTGCCCTCCCATTCCGAGGTGTTGGTCAGCAGGTGGCGCCAGGTGATCGCGCCATTGTGCGGCCCTGTGAAGGCGTCGTGCGGCACCTTCTCCGAGACCTTCGCGTCGAGGTCCGGCAGCAGCCCGTCACGCAAGGCGAGGCCGGCGAGGATGGCGAGGTAGCTCTTGGCCACGCTGAAGGTCATGTCCGCGCGGGTGGGGTCGCCCCATTCGGCGACGCGCTTGCCGTGCCAGTAGATGACGCCGTTCGGACCGCCGCGCGGGGCCGTCGGACCGATCACCTCATTGTCGGGAGCGGGCTCGAAGAAGCCGCTTTCCAGATGGGCCAGGATGTCGCGGGGCCAGGGCGTCTCGTTCACGGACGCGAAGTCGGTGGCCGCCTTCAATGCGGGAGTCATGTCGGAACCCTTGAAGCTTTCTTGGGTGTGCATCTCACCCGCGCAGGCGCACCGCGACAAGGGGGTCGCGATGCTTCCCCGATATCAGGCCGCGCGACCGCCGAGGCCGGCCGGACCGGGCAGCTCGATGTCGATCGCGAGGGTGGAAAAATCGCCGCCGCGCTCGAGGTTCACCTGCACCTTGTCCGGGTCGATCGAGACGTAGCGCGCGACGACCTGCACCAGCTCCTGCTGGAGCTTCGGCAAAAAATCATCCTTGGTTCGGCTCACCCGCTCGTGGCTGATGATGACCTGCAGCCGATCCTTGGCCGTGGCCGCATTGCCCTTGGTCTCGCGTTCCTTACGGAAGAAGTTCAGCCAGCTCATGCGGCCCTCCCACCGAAGAGCCGTCCCAGGAGGCCCTTCTTCTTCTCGATCTCGATGAAGCGGTGCGGCTTCTCTTCGCCCAGGAATCGGGAGACCGCATCGGTGTAAGCCTGTCCCGCCTGGCTCTCCGTGTCCATGATAACCGGGCTGCCGGCGTTGGAGGCCTTGAGCACGCTCTCGCTCTCGGGGATCACGCCGAGCAGCGGGATGGCCAGGATCTCCAGCACGTCCTCCAGCTTGAGCATCTCGCCCCGCTCGACGCGCACCGGGTCGTAGCGCGTGAGCAGGAGGTGCTGCTTCACGGGCTCCCTCTTGTCCTCGGCGCGCTTGGACTTGGACTGCAGCACGCCCAGGATGCGGTCGCTGTCGCGGACCGAGCTCACCTCGGGGTTGGTGACCACGACGGCCTGGTCGGCGAAGTAGAGTGCCAGCAGCGCGCCCTTCTCGATTCCGGCGGGGCTGTCGCAGAGGATATAGTCGAATTCCTTCGACAGCTCCTCGATGATGGTCTGCACGCCATCCTTGGTCAGTGCATCCTTGTCGCGCGTCTGGGACGCGGGAAGGATGCAGAGGCCGGGGACGCGCTTGTCCTTGATGAGGGCCTGCGAAAGCTTCGCCTCGCCCTGCACGACGTTCACGATGTCGAAGACCACCCGCCGCTCGACGCCCATGATGAGGTCGAGGTTACGCAGGCCGACGTCGAAGTCGATGACCACGGTCTTCTTGCCGCGCTGCGCGAGGCCGGTGGCGATGGCGGCGGAGCTTGTGGTCTTGCCCACGCCCCCCTTGCCCGACGTGACGACGATCACCTGCGTCATGTTTGGTTCCTTCTGGAGTTTTGTCACCGGCTCACCCAAGGGGATCGAACCGCAATTGCTCGCCTTCGAGGCGCACCTGCACCCCGCGGCCAATGGGCGTCGCGGAGAGGCCCTCGCGCACCGCGTAGAAGCCCGAGATGGCGACCAGCTCCGGATCGAAGTTCTGGGCAAAGATGCGCGCCTCGGAATCCTCCGAGGCGCCCGCCACCGCCCGGCCGCGCAGCGAGCCGTAGATGTGGATATTGCCGTCGGCGATCACCTCGGAGCCGGCATTGACCGAGCCCACGATGATGAGGTCGCCGCCCTGGGCATAGATGCGCTGGCCCGCCCGGACGGCCTGGGTGATGAGCATGGTGCGGGCCATGGCCGGCTTGGCGTCGGGCATGGGCGCCATGGCGACCGCGGGGGCCGAGACGG
>JAQGHZ010000690.1 GCA_028291485.1 Rubritepida sp.
ATCTTCCAGCCGCGCCTACGCATAATAATCCGCATGGACGTTCCCGGAGACGCGCAGCTTCGATGCCGTTAGGGCGCCGGATAAGGCGGTTGAACCTAGGCGCCAGGAGGTCGCGACCAGCTCGGGAATGGTACTGCCCGAGCCGCCCTTGTGGCCGGAACCCGTGGTGCTTGCGGTGCTGCTCAATGCCCTGACCGCGACCGTCAAGCGTCATGTCGTCCTGCCTCCGGGCGCTGCCGAAACGGTGGCTTTGTGGATCGTCCATACGTGGGTCTTTGACCGCTTCGAGCACACGCCGCGACTCGCTATCCCTTCCACGTGCGGCCGGAAAACATCCGGAGCCCCAATGTGGTGAAGGGGTACAAGCGTGAGGCGTTCGAGGAAGCCTGGGAACGCTATCTGCCGGCGACGGGAGTGTTTGCCTAACACCCCGGCCCAGCACGCTACAACGCTACCCGCCTAGAAAAACCTGGGCTTTAGCTTGATTTCGGCCCGCTACAGCCTCACAGGCGTAGCGGGTCGGGATCGCGTGAAAGCCAAGAAATACCTGGGTTGTAGCGTTGTAGCGCCCTGAGCCCCCCAGGTCAGTCGAATGCCCAATCTGTCGAGCCCGCCCGGGGCGGGGCACCCAAGTGCTCGCCTTTGCTGCCGTATAATACGCATATGAATTCGCGCGGTCAGTGCCAGCAATTTAGGATGCGGCGGACGGCCATAGTTTGCTAATGTAGAATAGAGGGCGGTCTGCGACCCGGCAGTCGAGGTGCATTCTGTCCCGTTCCGTGGCCTATCAGACAGGATTCACCGGTGGGTAGATCGTCTTCAGCCGTACGCTCGCTCGCCGTGGTCGCCAGCTTTGCTCTGCTGGCGTGGTTTTTTTTCCCCGTCCTGCGAGCCACCTATACGGAAGGCTTCGAGCCCAGCATCGGCATTAATGCGCTCGGCCTGCGCTCGGGGCAGACGCAGGACGTCGATCTTCTCTATCCCTTCAGCGGGCGCTTCTTCCTCCTCACCCGGCTGGGCAGCACGGCGGTGATCGCGGGGCTCGGCGCGCTCGATCATCTTCCCACGCTCGTGAACTTCCGGCTGGTCATGCTCGCGTCGCTGGCGCTCCTCGTCGGCTCCGTCGTTTACCTCCTCGCGCGGGTCTATCGCGTCCCGCCGGCCTTCGGCGCGCTCGCCTGCCTGCTCTTCCCGCCGATGTTTGAATCCGCCTACTTCTTCAACGACAACGTCCTCTCGGCAGGGCTCACCACCCTCGCCCTCGCGGTGTTCTGGACGCGGCTCTCGCTTCCCGCGACGGCGGCGGCGGCGGTGCTGATGGGGCTTGCCGCTGCCACGCGGCCCGACGCGCTCTTCGTCCTTCCGGCCTTTGCGGTGCTCATGTGGTTCGAGCTGCCGAGCTGGCGCGCGCGCTTCGCGCACGCCCTGCTCGCGGCGCCGCTGATCGCGCTCATCCCGCTCGCGGCCTATGCGGCCTTTGGCCTTAATTATCTTGAAATCTTCCCAGTCGCCTCGCGCGCCATCGCGCTCTGGGACCGGCAGGAGGGCTTCGTCTCGCTTCTCCGCCACGCGGTCTACGGCTTGGCGTTGCCTGGGATGATCCTGCTCCCGCTCGGCCTCGCCTCGTTCCTCGCCCATCGGCGCTGGCGGGAGGTGCTCCTCTGCATGCTCGTTCCGCTGGTCTATCGCGCCGCCTATGGACGCTCCCTCTACGAGCTGCGCTACCTCCTGCCGCTCGCGCCCTTCATCGCCATCGCTATCGCCGAGGGAGGGCGCGCGGTGCTGCGCGCCCGCGGCCTGCCCCGTGTGGCGCTCTCCGTCGCGCTCGCGCTCGCCGTCCTCTCCTGCCTCGCGCCCCCGGTGCGGGTGCCCTCCTGGCAGATCGCGCGCCTGGGCGTGGACGGAGACGGACCGCGGCCGCTCATCGGCAGGGTCTGGTCGCCCATCATCTGGGCCCGCTGGCTCGATGACCTCAACGGCGGGATCGCCGCCATGGACGATGCCATCGAGCAGGACGCGCAGCGAGATTCCGCGCAGGGCGAGCGGCCCCGGGTCTTCGTCTCCACCCACTGGAACTCCGATCGCCTGCTCGACCTCCTGCTGCTCGAGCACGGGTTCACGCCGCGGCACCACGGATTGCCCGAGGCCTGCCGCAGCGTCGCCAAGGTCTTGATGCGCGGGGGCGCGACGGTGATCCACGTGCGCACGCATCTTCCCTTCGTGCCGGGCCAGCGCGAGGCCGTGAACTGGCAGGAGGGCGGGATGCCCTGCCTGCGCGAGGCCGGCCTCGCCGATGCCACCGCCCTCGTGTTCAGCTGGCGCCCAGTCGCCCACTCCCCCGCGGGCACGGGGCGCGAGGAGGGCGTGACAGAGGTTTTCCGGCCGTCCGGCGAGATTGTGCCGGGCTGGGCGGACCCCACGCTGCGGCGCCAAGTGTACCTTATTGCGCAGGCGCCCGTGGCGGCGGTTGCGAAGTACCTCAACGCGCCGGAGACACCGGCCGAGAGGAAGGTGGCGGAGGAGCTGTTCCTCGCGCGCACCCGGTTGCTGAGGTAGCGGTGCCCTCGTCGATTAAGGGCAGAGCGCGCGGACGCCGGGGCATTGGACCGAGGCGAGGAGGATCGAGGGATGATGGCAGGGATGCGCATGAACCTGGTCATGCCGATGGCGGGGCGTGGCAGCCGCTTTGGCCGGGCGGGCTTCGACCTGCCCAAGCCGCTTCTCCTGCTGGATGGCGAGCCCTTCTTCTGGTGGGCGACGGAGGCGCTGCGGCGCTGCTTCGACCTCCAGTCCATGAGCTTCGTCGTGCTGGCCGAGCACATCGAGGCGCACGCGATCGACCGGAAGATCCTGGAGCGCTACCCGCAGGCCTCGATCGTCGCCCTGCCGGAGGTGACCTCCGGCGCGCTGGAAACCGCAATCGCCGGCTGCGAGGGCGTGCCGGAGGAGGGCTGGCTGGTGGTGAACGACTGCGACCACACCTTCCGCGCGGACCGGCTGGCGGCGGCGCTGCCCACCACGCCCGCGGAAACCGCGGGCTTCCTCTGCCACTTCCGCGCGACCGCGGCCGCCTATTCCTACGCGGCCTATGACGAGCGGGGCGATCTTCTCCGCACGGTGGAGAAGGAGGCGATCGGCGACCTCGCCATCGCCGGCGCCTACGGATTCCGGGACCGCGCCACGTTCCTGCGCCACGCCCGCGCCTATGCCGCGGACTGCCCCTATCCGGAACTTTTTGTCAGCGGGATCTACAACACGATGGTGGCGGCGGGGGAGAAGGTGCGCGGCGTACTGCTCGACGAGCACCTCTCCTTCGGCACCCCGGCGGAGTACGAGGCGGCCCTCGCGCGGATCGGGGGCTTTCGTTCCTGGCGCGGCGCCGACGTGCGGGGCTAGGCGAGGGTGGCGATGAACCCTGACTGGGCCTCGGCCCTGAGCCTCGTGGCGGCGCTCGCGCTGCTCGTGCTCGGCCACCTCGTCCGCGTGCTCCGCTGGTCGCTGCTGCTACGCCAGATCGGCACGCCGCGCTCCAGCACCGGGTTCCTGGCGCTCTCCCTCGCCTATGTGCTCAACGCCTTCCTGCCGCTGCGCCTCGGCGAGATCGCGCGCGGTGTGTACTACGCCTCGCGTACGCGCAGCGACCTCGCCTATGTCCTGGCCACGATCGTGGTCGAGCGCGCCTTCGACGTGCTGGCCGTCTGGGTGCTCGTCCTCGTCTTCACGGCCGCCGGCGTGTTCTCGGACGTCGATGTCTGGACCTGGACCGCGGGCGCGGTACTGGTGGTCGGCGGCGTGTTCCTCTCGGCGGTGCTGGTGGAGCGCTCCTCCCGGTTCCGCTACTTCGTCTGGCTGGTGGCCTCGATCTTCAACCCACGTATCCGCCTGGTGATCCTCGACGGCGCCTGGTCGCTGCCCGAGGTTCTATCAGAGGCCAGCGCGCAGTGGGTGCGCATCGTGGCACAGGGCGCGGCCATGTGGGCGCTCTACCTCCTTTCATACTTCATGCTGTCGCAAGCAGTGGGGATGGACTTTCAGCGCCTGTTCATCATCATTCACGGCGCCCCGCTCGAGCCCGCCTTCCTCTCCCTCCTGCATGAGGGGACGGGGCAGGCCCTGGTCCTTCTCCTCTACACCGTCGCACCCTTCGCCCTTGTTTTCGGATACGGGATCTTCAAGGAGCGCATCGGGGTCACGCTGCGCGGCGCCATAAGCTGGGTCTCGGACCCGCTGCTCTACGTCCACCGGCTGTCGCGCTCGCGCAACCGCTTCTCGGAGGTCGAGCAGTACAGCGGCTTCCTAATGCGACGCTTCAGCGGGGCTTCCGACCTCGTCTCGGACTTCGAGACGAACGCGATCGGGGATGCGGTGGTTCAGCGCATGTTCCGCGGCGGCTCGGACGCGCTGACCGCCATGGTGCAGGTGGGCAACGAGCTCCGCATCCGCAAATACGCGCGTGGCAGCGCGGCCGGCAAGCTGCACGACCAGTGCCGCTGGCTGGAAACGCACGGCGCCGAGCTGCCGCTGGTCCGGATCATCGACCAGTCGCGCATCGGCTCGCGCTTCCTCTACGACATGGAGTATTCCGCGACCTCGCGCGACCTGTTCGACATCATCCACTCCTCGGACATCGCATCCTCCTGGCGGATCCTGGAGGACGTGCTGAACGCCATGCGGGCGCTGCACGAGCGAACGCAGGGCCCTCCGGCCGGTTCGGAAATTATCGGGCGCTATGCCAAGGAGAAGGTCGCGGGCAACCTGCGGAGCATCCAGGACGCCTTCCCGCTCTTCTTCGACGACGATGCCGTGCTGGTGAACGGGGTGAAGGTGGAGATCGGTCTGCTGGAGCGCTTCGCCGCCCCGGATTTCGTGCCCAGCCGCATCCATCGGCGGGAGACGGCCACGATCCACGGCGACCTCACCATCGAGAACATCCTCGCCGACCCGGTGCGCGCCTCCCATTGGTTCCTGATCGACCCCAACGTCGGCAACATCTTCGAATCCCCACTGCTCGACTGCGCCAAGCTGCTGCAGTCGCTACATCTCGGCTACGAGTCCCTCAACCGTGACATCTCCTGTTCCTTCGGGGACGGCGTGCTCACCTTCCCGATCGCGCGCACGGCCCAGTACGCCGCGCTTCACGAGCGGGCGACGGCCTGGATGCGCGAGAACCTCGGGGAGGACGGGCTGCGCGAGGTGCGGCTGCATGAGGTCGTGCACTACTTCCGCCTGACGCCCTATAAGTTCCGCAAGGGGGCTTATGCGGGGCTGGTCTTCCTCGGCTGCCTCTGCCTGCTGGTGCAGCGCTACTTCGACGAGTACGAAAATTGTTGAAAGCCCTGCTCGTCGATTTCGACGGCACTCTCGTAGAGAGCGAGCACGCGAACGCCGCCGCCTATGCCGCGGCGCTCGGTGAGC
Organism: Rubritepida sp.; assembly: GCA_028291485.1. GTDB lineage: Bacteria > Pseudomonadota > Alphaproteobacteria > Acetobacterales > Acetobacteraceae > Roseococcus. The sequence continues at coordinate 5,416 of JAQGHZ010000690.1, forward strand.
ACGGCGTCGCGGTTGAGGCGGACGCGATCCTTCCGGGCATCACCGGCCGCGCCTGGGGGGATTTCCTACCGGAGCTTCTGGCCGATGCTCCCGGTACGGACCCGGCAGCGGTGGGCCGGGGAAAGCGGGCGATCTACCCGGATTTCTTCGGCCTGATCCGCCCCAACGAGGCGCTTGCCGATCTGCTCCGCGCAACGCGCCTCGGCTCGCTCGCGACCGGGCTCGTCACTACCGCGGCCGCAGGCAGCACGGAGGCGATCCTCGAGCGCTTCGCGCTGTGTGGCCTCTTCGACATCCTCGTCTGCGGCGACCACGTCTCGCGCGCCAAGCCGGACCCGGAAGGCTATCACCTGGCCGCTCGGCAGCTCGGGGTGCGGCCGGAGGAGTGCATGGTCATCGAGGATTCCGAGACCGGCCTTGCCGCTGCCCGAGCCTTCGGCGGCCACGTCCTGCGCTGGACGGGCGGCGCATGAGGAACCTGCCGCCCTGGCCAATCGGTTTCCTCAAGTTCGGCGGGGTCTCCGGACTCGGCTGGATCGCCGATACCTGCATCCTCCTCCTGCTGATCCGGCTGGCGGGAATGCCGCCCTTGGCGGCCAACGTCATCAGTTCCTGCATCGCGGCGCTCTCGGTTTTCCTGCTCTCGCGGGAGAAGGTCTTCAACAAGGCGGTGGGCTGGGCGGGGCTGCGCGTTGCCTTTTATCTCGCCTACACGCTGACGGTGATCCTCATCGCCTCAGCCGGCCTGAGCGCGATCACCGCCTGGCTGGGCGAGCTGGCCAGAGCGGAGGGCGTCGCGCTCTCGGCCACGGCACCGGCGGCTGTCGCCAAGGTGCTCGTCACGCCGCCGCAGCTGGTCCTCAACTTCCTAGTATCCCGTTTCCTTATTGAACGTGACCTGAAGGGTGGCGGATCCGTCGATGGCTGACCGAATTCTCGTCTTCGTGCCCGCCTACAACTGCGCTCCGCAAATCGGCCGCGTGCTCGCGCAGTTCGCGGCAGTGCCGGCCGGCGTCTTCGAGGAGGTCTTGGTGCTCGACAACCGCAGCCGCGACGGCACGGCGGAGGCGGCGCTCGAGACCGCGCGCTCCGTCACAGCCTGCCGGGTGACGGTGGGGCGCAACCGTGACAACTACAGTCTCGGCGGCTCCCACAAGTCGGCCTTCGCGCACGCTGTCCGGCAGGGCTACACCCACGTCGTCGTGCTGCACGGCGACGACCAGGGTTCGATTGCCGACCTCTTGCCCGTGATCGAGCGCGGCGACCACCGGCGCTACGACGCCTGCCTCGGCGCCCGCTTCGCCAGGGGATCGCGGCTTGAGGGCTATTCGCGCTTCCGGATCTTCGGGAACCACGTGTTCAACGCCCTCTTCTCGGGCGTGTCCTTCCGCCGCGTGCTGGACCTCGGCTCGGGGCTGAACATCTTCGCGCGCTCGGTCTTCGCAGACCCCAGCATCGCCCGCTACGCCGACGACCTGCGCTTCAACGTCTATCTCCTCCTCAGCCTGATCGACGGGAGGCGCAAGCTCATGTTCTTTCCGATCAGCTGGCGGGAACTGGACCAGGTCTCCAACGTGAAGATGGTGTCGCAGTCCCTTCGGACGCTGAAGATCCTGCGGGAATACGCCCTCAGCCGCCGTGCGTTCCGCGAAGGCGAGCACCGCGACGTCCCGCGGGAAACGTACGAGTTCGAGGTGCTGGGCGGTCTTGACCCCTGAAACTGGTCCATCGGGGGCGCAAGTTTTTCGGGCACGATGAACCCCGAGGAGGGGGTGGTGCCATGAAGCAGAAGCGGTACACGGACGAGCAATTAGCCTTCGCGCTGAGGTAGGGGGAGAAGCCGCTGAAAAGGCCCCTCGCACTTTGCACCCCGATGTTACCCCGAGGCTATGGCAAGGCTTCGTATAAAAGCTTCCATAAAAAGCTATTTTCGCATGATGTAGGCGCAGGCGTGCTCTACGGCTCCGCGTGATGCCCGTCACACACAGACGGAGCGTGGCGAGGGCTTCAGGAGGGTCCTGGAGGGCCTTCGCAAACTTGGCCAGGGGGGGATTGCCGGAAAGACGACGTCCACGCGCTCCAGAGGTCTCGGGCGCCAGTCGGCACCCCGCCCCCGCCATTGTACTCAGCCGACAGCCGCCAGCTTCGCCGCAGAGTTCGCCTTGCCTTCGTGGCCGAGGCAGTAGGCTCCCCAATTCTCCATAGCAGGCAGCCGGCGCTCTAAACGACCAACAGGCTGAGTGTCGTGCCGGCAGACTGTTCGCGGCCGCATAGCCTTCCCGCAGGAAGACCTCTTCGGCCGCCTGAACCAGGACGCGTCGGCGCTCCGGCTCCGGGCTACGCCGCGGGCGGCCTCGCTCGTCGCCCGTGTCATGTCATCGCTGGGTGGCCACCTGGACCGCCGGCGCGGTGCGCTCGTTCCAGCCGCCGCCCAGCACCTTGTACAGAGTGACGAGGTTCTGCAGCCGTTGCAGCCGCAAGGTGATCAGGTCCTGCTGGGCCATGTAGAGCTGGCGTTGGGAATCGAGCGGAGACTGGAAGGTGTCCAGCCCGCTGCGGAAGCGCAGCAGCGAAAGCTGATAGGCCTCGTCATAGGACTGGGTCAGGGCGCGCTGCGCCTGGATCTGCTGGTCATAGGTGCCGCGCGCGGCAAGCGAATCCGAGACTTCGCGGAAGGCGGTCTGGATCGCTCTCTCGTAGGTGGCGATCTGCTGATTGTTCTGCAGATGGGCGTAGTCCAGGTTCGCGAAATTGGTGCCGCCGTTGAAGATCGGCACGCTGATGGTCGGGGCGAAGCTCCAGGCGGCGGCGCCCGGGACGAAGAGCCGGGTGAGGCTGCCGCTCCCCACGCCGGCGCTGCCGGTCAGGGTGATGGAGGGGAAGAGGGCGGCGCGGGCGGCGCCGATATTGGCATTGGCCGCTTTCAGATTGTGCTCGGCGGCCAGCACGTCCGGCCGGCGGGTCAGCAGGTCCGAGGACAGGCCCCCGGGGATGTCGGCGATCAGCGGCGCATCAAGCGAGCCGCTGGGCGCCGTGTCGGGTGTGACCGGTTGGCCCAGCAGCAGAGCGAGCGCGTTCTCGTCCTGCGCCTGTTGACGGATATAGGCGGCGAGGTTGGCGCGCGCCTGCTCGACCGAGGTGCGCGCCTGGGCCAGCGCAACGGCGGTGGCGTTGCCGCCTCCGAAGCTCGTCTCGGTCAGGCGGTAGGAGTCTTCCTGGTTGCTCAGGGTGTCGCGGGTCAGGGCGATCAGGTCGCGGTCGGCCACCAGGGCGAGCCAGGCATTGGTGACCTGGGCGATCAGGCTGATCTGGGTGGATCGGCGGGTTTCCTCGTAGCCGAGATACTGCTCGAAGGCCTGCTGGGTGAGGCTGCGCACGCGCCCGAACAGGTCGATTTCCCAGGAGACCGAGCTGATCCCGGCATTGAAGGTGCGAAGGATGAACGGTCTGGACGAGCCCGTGGCAAAGCTTTCCCCGGCCGGGAAACGCTGGGCGGTCTCGCTGGCCCCGGCGGCGACGCTGGGGAAGATGCCGCCACGCTGGGCGCGGAACTGCGCCTCGGCAGACGCGGCGTTGAGGGCAGCGATGCGCAGGTCCCGGTTGTTGGCAAGCGCAACCCCGATGGCGCGCTGGAGCTTCGGGTCGCGGAACACGTCGCGCCACCCCAGCATATCGGCGGTGACATTGGGATTGCCGGTCGCCTGCGGCGGCTGACGATAGGCCGGGCCCTCCGGCCATCCAGCCGGGATCGGCGCGGCCGGCCGGAGGTAGTCCGGGATCAGGCTGCAGCCGGCGAGCAGCAGCACCGCGAGCGAAAGGGCGGGAAGGTTGCGCATGGTCATTCCGCCGGTAGGGGCGCGGGTTGCGGCGCCCCCTCCCCTTCGCCGCGCCGCTTCACGCGGAACAGCTTCAGCACCACCACAAAGAAGAGCGGCACGAAGAAGATCGCGAGCACCGTGCCGCCGACCACGCCGCCGATGACCCCGGTGCCAATGGCATTCTGGCCGCCGGAGCCGGCGCCGGTACTGATGGCAAGTGGCAGCACACCGAGGACGAAGGCCAGCGAGGTCATGATGATGGGCCGGAGGCGTTGGCGCGCGGCGGTGATCGCCGCCTCGGCAAGGCCGACGCCGCGATCGAAATCCTCCTTGGCGAATTCGACGATGAGGATGGCGTTCTTGCCTGCGAGGCCGATGGTGGTGAGCAGCCCGACCTGGAAATAGATGTCGTTGGCGAGGCCCCGGAACAGCGTGGCGAGGATGGCGCCGAGAATGCCAAGCGGCACCGCCAGCATCACCGCCGCGGGGATCGCCCAGCTCTCGTAGAGCGCGGCGAGGCAGAGCAGGACGACGATCAGCGAGATGGCGAAGAGGGCGGGCGCCTGCGCGCCGGAGGCGCGTTCCTCATAGGAGGTGCCGGTCCAGTCGAAGCCCACGCCTGGCGGCAGTTGGCTGGCCAGGCGCTCCATTTCCGCCATCGCCTCGCCGGTGGTGTGGCCCGGGGCGGCCTGGCCCAAGATCTCGAAGGAGGACACGCCGTTGTAGCGTTCCAGCTTGGGCGACCCGTAGCCCCATTGCGCGGTGCCGAAGGCCGCGAAGGGCACCATCTGGCCGGAACTGTTCCGCACATACCAGCGGTCGAGATCCTGCGGCAGCATGCGGGACTGGGCGTCGCCCTGCATGAAGACGCGCTTGACCCGGCCGCGATCGAGGAAGTCGTTGATATACATCGAGCCCCAGGCGGCGGAGAGAGTATTGTTGATGTCGGCAACCGAGAGGCCGAGGGCGCTCGCCTTCTCCCAGTCGATTTCCAGCCGGTATTGCGGCTCGTCATCCAGGCCGTTGGGGCGCACGCCGGCAAGGATCGGGCTTTGCGCGGCAAGGGCGAGCAGCTGGTTTCGCGCTGAGAACAGCCGCTCGTGGCCGACGCCACCGCGGTCCAGCAGCTCGAAGTCGAAGCCGGTGGCGTTGCCGAGCTCGATGATGGCGGGCGGGGGGAAGGCGAAGATCATCGCGTCCGGATAGCCGCCGAAGCGGCGCATCACGCGCCCCGCGAGAGCCTGTACCCGGTTCTGCTGGCCGGGCCGTTCGCTCCAGTCCTTCAGGCTGACGAAGGCAAGACCGGAATTCTGGCCCCGGCCGCCGAAGCTGAAGCCGCCGATGGTGAAGACGGAACTCACCGTCTCCGCCTCGTCGTGCAACAGATAGTCGCGCACCAGAGCGAGCGCGTGCTCCGTGCGATCGAAGGTGGCACCGGGCGGGGCGACGACCTGCACGAACATCACGCCCTGGTCCTCGTCCGGCAGGAAAGCGCCGGGGATGCGGGTGAAGCCGACTCCCAGGCCGACCAGGAGCAGGGCGTAGATCAGCATGAGGCGGAACGGGCGCTTCAGGATGCCCCGCACGCTGCGGATATAGCCCTTGTTCGTGCGGTTGAAGCCGCGGTTGAACCAGCCGAAGAAGCCGCGCTTCTCGGCTGCGCCTTGCTGGGGCGGCTTGAGCAAGGTGGCGCAGAGCGCCGGCGTGAAGATCAGCGCCACCAGCACCGAGAGCGCCATGGCGGTGGCGACGGTGATGGAGAACTGGCGGTAGATCACGCCGGTGGAGCCGCTGAAGAACGCCATCGGCAGGAAGACGGCGGCGAGCACCATGGCGACGCCGACCAGCGCGCCGCTGATCTGGTCCATGGAGCGGCGCGCCGCCTCCTTCGGCGAGAGCTTCTCCTCCTCCATCACGCGCTCGACGTTCTCCACCACCACGATGGCGTCGTCCACCAGCAGGCCGATCGCCAGCACCATGCCGAACATGGTCAGCGTGTTGATCGTGAACCCTGCGGCGGCGAGCATCGCAAAGGTGCCGAGCAGCACCACCGGCACCGCGATGGTGGGAATCAGCGTTGCGCGAAAGCTCTGCAGAAACAAGAACATCACCAGGAAGACGAGGACCACGGCTTCCACCAGGGTCTTCACCACTTCCTGGATGGAGATGCGCACGAAGGGCGTGGTGTCGTAGGGATAGATGACCTCCAGCCCCGGCGGAAAGGTGGGACGGAGCTGCTCGATGGTGGCGCGCACCGCGCGTACGGTGTCGAGCGCATTGGCGCCGCTCGCCAGCTTGAGGCCGATGGCGGCGGCAGGCTGGCCGTTGTACGAGCGGGTGGTGGTGTAGTTCTCGCCGCCGAGCTCGATGTGCGCGATGTCGCGCAGCCGCACCTGGGCGCCGTCCGGCAGCACCTTCAGCAGGATGGCGCCGAACTGCTCCGGCGTGCGCAGATAGGAGGGGCCGATGAGGGTGGCGTTGAGCTGCTGGCCCGGCACCGCGGGCCGCGCGCCGAGCTCGCCGGAGGCGATCTGCACGTTCTGCGCCTGGACGGCGATAGTGACGTCGCCTGGCGTCAGGCCGTAGTTGTTCAGCTTCGCCGGGTCCAGCCAGATACGCATGGCGTATTGCGGGCCGAACAGCTGGTAGTCGCCGACTCCGGACGCGCGGCTCAGGGGGTCCTGCAGGTTGGAGGCGATGAAGTCGGCGATGTCGTCGCTGCTCATCCGCCCGTCGGTGGAGGTGAAGCCAGGCACGATCAGGAAGTTCCGCGTGGCCTTGGCAACGGTGATGCCCTGCTGCTGCACCGTCTGCGGCAGGCGCGGCTGAGCCAGGGACAGCTTGTTCTGCACCTGCACCTGCGCGGTGTCGGGATCGGTACCCTGGGCGAAGTACAGGGTGATGATGGCAGTGCCGTCCTTGTCGCTTTCCGAGGTGAAGTAGAGCAGGTGGTCAAGGCCGCTGAGCTGCTGCTCGATCACCTGCACCACCGTACTCTCCACGGTTTCCGCCGAGGCGCCGGGATAGGTGGCGGTGATGGAGATCGAGGGCGGCGCGACCAGGGGATACTGCGCGACCGGCAGGCTGCGGATGGCAAGCGCGCCCGCCAGCATCAGCGCGATGGCGAGCACCCAGGCGAAGACAGGGCGGTCGATGAAGAAACGCGACATGGCGTGATCCTCAGCGGGGGGCTTGAGGCTGGCCGGCTTGCGCCGTGCCGCTGCTCGGACGTTCGAACTGCTCTACGGTGACCTCGTTGGCGGTGACGTGGGTGCCGGGGCGGGCGAGCTGCACGCCCTCGACGATCACGCGCTCGCCATTCTGCAGGCCGTCGGTCACCAGCCATTTGTTGCCTATGGCGCGGTCGGCGCGGATGGTGCGCTGCTCCACCGTATCATCGGGCTTGACGACCAGGGCGGTGGCCTCGCCACGCGGGTTGCGGATGACCCCCTGCTGCGGCACCAGCATGGCGTTGACGACACCTTCATCGAGCCGCGCGCGCACGAACATGCCGGGCATCAGCACGCCGTCAGGGTTGGGGAAGACCGCGCGCAAAACGACCGAGCCGGTGCCCTGGTCCACCATGACCTCGGAGAATTGCAGGCGGCCGGGATGGTCGTATTCGGTGCCGTCCTCGAGCACGAGATGCAGTTCCGCCTGATTGTCGCCGACGCGGCGCAAGGTGCCGCTGGCAAGCTCGCGCCGCAGCAGCAGCAGGGTGGAGCTGGGCTGGGTGACATCCACATAGATCGGGTCGAGCTGGGTGACGGTGACGAGCGAGCTGGCCTGGTCCCCCGTGACGAGCGCGCCGGCAGTGACGCTGGAGCGGCCGGTACGCCCATCGATAGGCGAATTGACGCGGGTGTAGTCCAGGTTGATGCGCGCGGTATCCACCTGCGCCTTGGCAGAATTGACGTCGGCCTGTGCCTGCCTGAGCGCCGCGACGGCGCTGTCGTAATCCTGCTGACTGACGGCGCGGGCGCGCACGAGCGGGCCGTAGCGATCGACGGTGATCTGCGCCTGGGCCGCGGTGGCTTCCGCCCTCGCGAGGGCCGCCTGCGCGCTATCCAGCGAGGCCTGATAAGGCGCGGGATCAATCTGGTAGAGTTGCTGCCCAGCCTTCGCGTCCTGCCCTTCGGTGAACAGCCGGTCGCGGATGACGCCGCTGACCTGCGGGCGGACTTCCGCCACCCCATAGGCACTGGTGCGTCCGGGCAGCTCGGTTGTAATGGGCACCGGCTGCAAATTCAGCGCGACCACGGTGACATTGGGTGGCGGCGGGGCATGTGCGGCCGCTTGTGACTTCTCATCGCAGCCGCCGAGGAGCAGCGCGCCAACAAGTGGAAGCACGCACAGCACCGACCGGCGATACACGACGAGGTGGAGCGAGGAGCGGGGATCGCAGAACTCACGGTGCATCGTCGTCTTTCCGATGGATGAAAGCCGCTCCGATTCCTTGGTGGGAAACATCGCGAACAGGAACGAGGCAGTCGGCAGTAGCTCAGCTCGATCAGGCAACGGAAAGTCCCGCTCCACAGACCACGTCAAAGGCGGCGCCATGAACTCAGGCGACGCTGGGTCGACGATGCAGCGCTTCAGGATCGCGTCGATCTCCCTTTTGCTCCCCTCGTCGATATGCCCGCCGTCGATTTCGCCGATCGGGTCGAGCTGGTCGGGGTGCCCTGCATGTCCGCCTCGTCGACAGGTGCGTGATATGCCGTGCGCATCTTGTTGACTTCCTCCAGCCAGACGGCGGCCGACGGGCGGGGCTGATTCAGCCATGCCCGCCGAGTGGCAGGACGAGCAGTTGCCGGTCTGCGCCCGAACCGTCCGGAAAGGTCCGGTCTCCGTTGAGCAACTCGATCGAGACATTGCGCAGCGGCAGATTCGGGCCGCCGTCTGATACCGAAGCCGGCGGCAGGTCGGGAGCAGCGGTCGGATGACCGTTCCCCGGACCGCGGGCCTGCGTCGCGCCCTGCGCGTTTCGTACATCCTCACGCGAAGGGGGAGCCATATGGCTCGGCCTGCCGTGCAGGAAGGGCGTAGTGCCAGTCACGTCCACCAAGTTGTAGCCGAAGCTCCGGAAGGCCATGTTCCGCTCCCTTCAGGCGACCTGGACCGCAAGGGTCTCGGTCACGTAGCGTATGAAACCAGCACCGTTCAGCTGGTTCTACCGTCTGGGCCACGCAGTCAGTGAGATGCGATCGATTAAGCGGGCAGCATCGGAGGGATGGCGCCGCAGGCGGCGATCGAATTCACTGGTGATGCGGTTTACCAGCGGGCCTCCACACTGCTCCATCCTACCTAGGTTGGATGTGCTGCTACGTTGGTGTGCTGGACCCATACCAAGGTGTCGGTGCCAGTCGACTGGCCTCCATGGCACCGTGCGGATTGAGAACAGGGGCCATCGATGTCGACCGCGGTATGGACGCTTTGCAGCCCACGATCCGCTCGCCGCGTTGTACCTTGCCCAGAGCCGTGGCGCCTGGCGATGGCGATGGCGATGGCGATGCCGAACTCGAAGAGGATGGCACGCTTGCCGGCGAGATCCGCTCCCACCGCGGCGATGGATCGTCCTTCAGCGCCGCCACTGACCTGATTATGCTCCGCCCCAATGGCTTGGTATCCGACCGCCGTTGACATCAAACCACGACGGAATCGCACCGTGCGGAATTGATGGATCGGCGCCGGCGGCGCCTCCATCGACCTGCTGCAGATGTCGGGCATTCCCGAGGGCCGCGGCCATGGCGGCTTTCCCATCAGCGGCATCTGGCTGCGCTGCGACGTCGACGCGGTGAGCGCACGACATCACGCCAAGGTCTACGGGAAAGCGGCGAGCGGCTCCCCGCCCATGTCCGCCCCCCCATCTCGACACGCGCGTGATCGGCGGTCGGAAGCCGCGCTCTTCGGGCCCTATGCCGGCTTCTCCCCAGGTTCCTGAAGCACGGCTCGCTGACCGACCTGTTCCGGTCGATCACGCACGACAACATCCTGCCGATCCTCCATGTCGCGAAGGACAACATCGTCCTCACGGAATACCTGGTGGGGCAGGCCGCCTCCTCAATCAGCCTGGCCGCAGCATCCGACACACGCATGAAACAGGGCCGCGGATGGCCGTCG
>JAQGHZ010000719.1 GCA_028291485.1 Rubritepida sp.
GCCCAGGTTGGTGTTCACGGAGTTGAGCGACATGGGTGTTTTTCCTCGTCTGTCGGCGCCGGCGGAGCGGCGCGGGTGGATGGATCGTGCGGATCAGGCCGCGCGCGCGGAGGCCGGCGCCGAAGGAGGGCGGGCGCGCAGGTGCTTGGGTGTCCGGGATTCCGGTCCGCCGGGACGATCGCTTTTCGCGGTCCATGGGATGGCCGTTGAGGCAGCCAGTGAGGTGTCCTGCATCCTGCGGGTCCGATCCTGCGTCCCCATGGAATTGGACCCAGGCCGGTTAATGCCCGGCTAACGTCGCGGTGAATCCCGAATCTTTTTGCCGCGGCCACGCCGCCTTGGCAGGCCGCTGAAATGGCACCGCGGATGCCAGGGCTCCGCCCCTCGCGCTCGGCCGCCGGGGACGACAAATCCCTGGGCCTTACTTGTTCAGGAAATCCGTCAGATCGCCAGATTCGCCAGCGGCAGCGTGATCGTCACGATCAGCCCCTGTGGCCGCCAGTCGTAGTCCAGCGCGCCCATGAGCCGCTGGATTACCGTGTCCTGCACCATCACCATGCCGAAGCCCCGCGTCTCCGGTGGCCCCGCGACCGGCGGGCCACGCTCCTCCGTCCAGCGGAGCGCAAACTCCCCGCCCTGGAACCGCCAGGCGATCTCCACCCGGCCCTCCCGGGTCGCCAGCCCGCCGTATTTGACGGCATTGGTCGCCAGCTCGTGCAGCACCAGCGCGAGGCCGGACGTCGCCTGCTCGCCGCAGCGCAACGGCACCCCGGACCAGGTGAATCGGTGCGGCGCGCCCGCCGTCGGATCCTCGTGCGGCCGCACGATCTGCTCCACCAGCACCCGCAGGTCCGAGGCGGGGCTGGCAGAGTCGCGCGATCCGCGGCGGACCAGCGAATGCGCCAGAGCCAGGGCCCGCATGCGGCCCGAGATCCTGTCCACCAGATCCTGTTTCGTATCTGCCGTGCGGGCGCTGAGCCGGATCATGCCGTCGACGACGGAGAACAGGTTCTTCAGCCGACTGCTCATCTCGCGCGCCAGGGTCTCCTGGTCGGCCAGGGCGCGTTGAAGCCGCCCGTCCGACCGCACCATCCGCATGGCGATGCCAACGAAGCCGGCCAGCTCCGTCATCGCGCGGGCATCGCCGCCGTCGAAATGCCCTTCGGCCCCGGAGACGAGCCAGAGCGTGCCGAACGGCGTATCGCCGCCGAGGTTCAGCGGCACCAGCAGGACCTCCGGCATCTGCATCCCGCCTTCGGCGAGCCAGCCGTAGAGCAGCTCCGGGTGCCGCGCGAGGACCGGCGCGCCACGGTCGAGCGTGACGCCCGACGGGCTGTCGTCGCGCGGCGTGGCCGAATCCTCGAAGGGCGCGAGCAGGCCGCGCACATGGCGCCAGCGGAAGAGGCCGGGCGGGGGCGTTTCCTGGACGAGGCTGAGTCCGGCGGAGACGGCGCCGGTCATCTCCATCGCGAGGTCGACGAAGCGCGGCAGCACGCGCCCCGGATGGTCGGCCATCAGCCCGGCCAGTTCCTGGAGCGCGCGCTTCTCGCGCAGGGGATCGTCGCGCTTCGGCGGTCGGCGATCCAGCTCCTCCGTGATGTAGATTTCGGGCATCGGATCGGGGGGCCGAACCGTTTCCATCAAGCTCTTCTCCAGGCCGCCCCCGCGCGAAAGCGGGGGCGAAAAAAAACCGGGGAGGGCGGCGCCCTCCCCGGTCTTCAGGACGCCCGACTCGATTACGCGCCGCCGAGCGCCATTTCAATCTGCTGCATCGCGCCGTTGCGGTCGCGGTTGCGCAGCGCCTCGCGGGCGCCGGAGATCGCACTCAGGCGCGGCCAGGCCGCCGGCTGGCCCGCACGGTCAGGCTCCGTGCTGCGGCTGAGCATGCGGGTCTCGGCGCGTTCCAGGAACTCGTTGGCCTGGCCGAGCTGGCCGCGGCCGATCGCGGCCTTGGCCTGCATCAGCCAGTCGCGCACGCCGCGCGCTTCAATCTCGTCGGCAGTGGCGCCGTCGCGGTTTTGCATCGGGACGGAGGGCGGGCCGGGGTTGCGGCGCTGGCGTTCCATCTCGGTGAGGGAATCGCTGCGGCCGGGGGGCGCGTTTTGCTTCATCTGCGCCAGGGCGGGGGTGGCCAGCAGAACAGTGCCAAGGGCACAGGTGAGCCAGGTGCTTTTTCGCATGTTGGGTCTCCTCAAGGAAATCGGCACCCGGACGCGTTGCCTTGCCCGGGTTGGGGGGAGCCGGTCGCGACCGGCCATGGGCGCGCCGCGATGGACGTGCTCCGCCTGATGGAGCGGATGCGTCATGAACGTTCGGGGAGAGGGTAGGTTGCGGCCTGCAGCGCCGTCCGATGCCAGGGGCGTCGAAGAGCGGCCCGCTGGAGACGAGGATCAGCTGGTCTGCAGGGCCTGGCCGATCAGCATGCGGTCGAAGGGTCGCGGTGCAGCCCCGGGGCTGGCCGCCCGCCAGCTGCCCGTGACGGAGCCAGATGGGCCGCAGCGAAAATCCCTCCCCCGCCTCTACCACGGCTCCGCCGCCGTCCGGGAATCACCCCAGCAGCAGCACCGCCAGCATCACGACGCCGAGCGCGATCCGGTACCAGCCGAAAGGCGTGAAACCGATCCGCCCGATCACGGCCAGCACCGCCTTCACCGTGACCAGCGCCACGACGAAGGCCGTCACGAAACCGACCGCGATCAGCGACATGCCGTCGAAGGAGAGTTCGTTCCGCGCCTTCAGCAGCGAATAGGCCGTGGCCGCGAGCATGGTCGGGATCGCGAGGATGAAGCTGAACTCCGCCGCCGTCTTCCGGTCCACGCCGCAGAGCAGCGCGGTGATGATGGTGGCACCGGAGCGCGAGGTGCCCGGGATCATCGCCAGCGCCTGGCCGAAGCCGACCAGCACGGCGGCGAGCGGGCCGATCTCGGGGACGGAGTGGATGCTGGGCGTGGGCATGGCACGCTCGATCGCGATGATGGCGATGCCACCCAGGATCAGCGCCACGCAGACCACATAGGGGTTGAAGAGCAGCGCGGTGATCGTGCCGTGCAGCGTCCCGCCGATGATCATCGCCGGCAGGAAGGCGAGGAGGATGTTGGTCGCGAAGTAGCGCTGCGGCGTGCGCGGGCGCCACATGTGGCTGATCACGTCGAGCAGCTTCGGCCAGAAGACCACGACCACTGCCAGGATGGCGCCGAGCTGGATGGATATCTCGAAGACTTTTCCGGGCGGTCCCTCGAAGCCGAGCAGCCGGCCGAACAGAATCAGGTGGCCCGTGGAGGAGATGGGCAGGAACTCGGTGAGCCCTTCGATCAGGCCCATGAGGAAAGCGTCGAACATTCCTTATCCTTCCGGTTTGTCTGCGGCCGATTGACGGCCGGCTTCGCCGGACCGATCGGATGTTGGCTGCGCGACCGAATCACGGCCGGCTTCGCCGGACCGATCGGACGTTGGCTGCGCGGCCGATTCACGGCCGGCTTCGCCGGACCGATCGGACGCGAGAACCAGATCGTCGCGGTGGATGAGCTCGTCGCGGCCGCGCCAGCCGAGCAGCGCCTCGATCTCCGCGCTGCGGTGGCCGGCGATGCGCGTGGCGTCCGCCGCGTCGTAGGCGGACAGGCCGCGCGCCAGCTCGCGCCCCGCCTCGTCCTGCACGCTGACGGCATCGCCGCGCGAGAAATCGCCCGTCACCGCGCGCACGCCCGCCGGCAGCAGCGAACCGCCGCGCAGCAGCGCCCTCGCCGCGCCGGGATCCACCGTCAGAGCGCCATGCGGCTGCAGCGAGCCGCCGATCCAGCGCTTGCGCGCCGTCCGGCCCTCGGGCGAGGCCAGGAACCAGGTGCAGCGCTCGCCGGCTTCCAGCCGTGCCAGCGGATGCGGCGCATGGCCGAGCGCGATCGCCATGGCGCAGCCCGCGCCCGTGGCGATGCGGGCCGCGATCAGCTTGGTCCGCATGCCGCCGGAGGAGTAGCCGGGGGGCGGGTCGCCGCCCATGGCCATGATCTCGTCGGTGAGGCGCTCCACCACCGGCAGGTGCGCGGCGGCGGGGTCCTTGCGGGGATCCGCGGTGTAGAGGCCGTCGATGTCGGAGAACAGGATCAGCGCGTCGGCCGCGATCATCTCGGCCACGCGGGCGGCCAGGCGGTCGTTGTCGCCGAAGCGGATCTCGGCGGTGGCGACCGTGTCGTTCTCGTTGATGACCGGCACGCAGCCGAGTTCGGCCAGCGTCGCCAGCGTGGCGCGGGCGTTGAGGTAGCGGCGGCGGTCCTCGCTGTCCTCCAGCGTCAGGAGCAGCTGCGCGGCCTGCAGCCCATGGGCGGAGAGCGCGTGGTCCCAGGCGCCGGCCAGCCGGATCTGGCCGACGGCGGCGGCGGCCTGCTTCTCCTCCAGCTTCAGCACCTTGCGCGTCAGCCCGAGTGTCCCACGCGCCAGCGCCACCGCGCCGGAAGAGACCACCACCACCTCGACGCCCCGCGCCCGCAGCGCCGCGATGTCGGCCGCGACGGAATCGAGCCAGGCCAGCCGCGGCTCCGCCTTCTCCACCAGGAGGGCGGAACCGATCTTGACGACGATGCGTCTGGCCTGGGCGAGAGAAAAGGGGACGAGCGGTGACATGGCGGCGCGTCTCTGCGGGTTTTGGCCGCCGGGAGCAAGACACCCCCTCGTTACATGCCATTCGGTTTCCTAGTCTGGGCCCCATGCGCGTGATGCTCCTCCTTCTCCTGGTTTCGCTCTCGGCCTGCGGCCGGAACTCGCCCCTCGCCGAGGTCACGCGCCTCTTCGACGGCAGCGAGCGCGAGCCGGACCGCCTCGCCATCGCCGAGGCCGAGAGCGAGGAGGATGGCGACGGGCCGCAGGTCCGCTTCGCGCTGGGCCGCCGCACCGCCAATGCCGTGCTCATCCAGCAGCAGGGCGAGCGCCGCATGTGGCGCGCCCCCGGCGGCGTGGTGGTCGCGACCGACGGGCGGCGCGTGGTGGCCACGGCGGGACTGCCGCAGATCGTCATGGCCACCCGCTTCGACGGGCCAGACCCGCTCGACGATCCCCGCGCGCTGCTGGAGCGCAGCGCCGAGGTGCGGCGGCTGGTGGATGTCTCGGGCGCCTCGCGCGATCCGGAGACGATGCGCTTCGGCGTCGCCTTCGACTGCCGCCTGCGCGCCAACCGCACCGAGGAGGGGATGATCCTGGTGGAGGAGCGCTGCCGCGTGCGGGGATTTTCGCCCGTCACGAACCGCTTCTGGGCCAGCGCGGAGACCGGGCTGGTGGGCTTCGCGGAACAGTGGGTCGGGCCGGGGATGGGGCCGCTCAGCCTGGATTTCGAGCCTTAAAGGCTGTTTGGGAAATCCGCGGGTCGGCTTCGCGGGTCTTTTCCGCGCCCGGCGCCTGCCGGGCACGAAAAATCCCTCGCGGAGCCTCCGCCGCCGAAGTTCCCAAACAGCCTCCGAGTCCTCGCAATTCCACGCTGATCCTGGCATCATCCACGCAGCGCTTCGGGGGAAGCGCTTTGGGGGTTCATTTCCAGTGGCGATCGCGTGCCTCCCGTTGCGACGGGGCGT
>JAQGHZ010000770.1 GCA_028291485.1 Rubritepida sp.
TGGGCCGAGCGCGGCGCCGAGGGCTGGGACTGGAACTCCGTCCTGCCCTATTTCCGCAAGGTCGAGCGCGACCTCGACTTCGACGGCCCGCTGCACGGCAAGGAGGGCCGCATCCCGGTCCGCCGCCTCAAGGAGTCGCAGTGGAACCCGCATGCCCGCGCCGCCGCGGAGGCCTTCAAGGCCGCGGGCTTCAAATACCTGCCCGACCAGAACGGCGTCTTCGAGGACGGCTATTTCGCCTGCACCATGTCGAACGAGAACGAGCAGCGTGCCTCGGCGGCCATGGGCTATCTCGACCGCGAGACCCGCAGACGCGCGAACCTCATCATCTCAACCGAGACGCAGGTCACCTCGCTGATCTTCGAGGGGCTGCGCTGCGTCGGCGTGAAGGCCCTGGTGCGCGGGCAGGAGCAGGAGTTCCGGGCCAACGAGATCCTCCTCTGCTCCGGCGCCATCCACTCGCCGGCGCATCTGCTGCGGGCCGGCATCGGCCCCGTCGCGCACCTGCGCGAGATGGGCATCGAGGTCCGGCACAGCCTGCCCGGCGTCGGCCAGGGGCTGATGGACCATCCCGCCATCTCGCTCTCCTCCTACCTCAAGCGCAGCGCGCGGATGGACGACGTGCAGACGCGCCGGCACATCCAGATCGCGCTGCGCTATTCCTCGGGGCTTGAGGGCATCCCGGCGGGCGACATGTTCGCCGCCGCCGTCAGCAAGTCGGCCTGGCACGCGGTGGGCAAGCAGGTCGCCTCCTTCCTGATCTGGGTGAACAAGACCTATTCCGAGACGGGCCAGGTGTACCTCGCCTCCAAGGACTGGCGAGCCGAGCCGGTGGTGGAGTTCAACCTCCTCTCCGACCGCCGCGACCTCGACCGGCTGATGACCGCCTTCCGCATGATGGCGGCCATCCAGATGAGCGGCGAGCTCGGAAAACTCACCTCCAACCACTTCCCGGCGAGCTACAGCGACAAGGTGCGCAAGCTCGGGGTGGTGAACAACAAGAACCGTTTCCTGACCTCGATGATCAGCCTCGTCATGGACGGGCCGGAGTTCATCCGCAGCCGCTTCATCGACCGCTTCGTGATCGAGGGCTTCACCTTCGACCAGGTGATGACCGACGACGCGGCGCTGGAGGCCTTCATCCGCAAGGCCACGATCGGCGTCTGGCACGCCTCCTGCTCCTGCCGGATGGGCGCCGACAGCGATCCGCGCGCGGTGGTGGACAATCAGGGCCGCGTGCGGGGCGTGGAGGGGCTGCGCGTGGTGGACGCGTCGATCTTCCCGGTCGTGCCGTGCGCGAACACCAATATCCCGACGCTCATGTCGGCGGAGAAGATCGCGGATGCGATCCTGGCGGGCTGACTCCAGAGGATCGCCGCAGGTCCGCCCCGCTCAACGAGGCCCGCAGGCCGACTGCACGACGCGGCAGTGGAGCGCCCCACGCTCGCGCGCCTGGCATTCGCGCATAGCCGCCTGCTGCGCGTCGGCCGGGTTCGAAGCGGTCCCGTAGTCGATGCCGCGCACCTCGTAGGTGCGGGGATCGCTGGTCATGATCAGCGCGACGCGTTTCACGCCCTCGGTGATGGCGATGCAGGTGTCGGAGAACTCGATGATCTGCGAGCAGCCGCGGGGCGTGGAGCGGCAGCCGGCCTCCGCGGCGTCCTGCGCCGCGCGCCGGTCCCGCTGCCCGACGGCGATGCCGTAGCGGAAGCTCGGCGGGCGGGCCAGGGAGAAGGCACCATAACGCCTCGGCTGCAGCCCAGTCGGAGCCGATGGTGGCCCGGCGAGCGGCGGCGAGAAGGCGATGGGCTGAACGACGGCCTCGGCGCGGGCCTGCTGGATGGGATGTAGGCAGGAGGTGCCGCAGGTATCGGCCGGCGGCGGGCTGCCGAGCGGGATCGCGAGCGCGCCGACGAACAGCACCCCGAACAGGACAGCGACCAGCTTCATGCAGCCCCTCACAAGGCGAAGCTTTTCCTCGCCCGCCCCCAAAGCGTGTCGAAGGCTAACATCCGAAAGTTGCGGTCACAAGCTCGGATTTGTCGCTTTTTCGCGACAATTCTCCTTTCAATCCAAGGTTGTCGCCGGCCCCTTGGGCCGCGCCACCGCGTTCCACGCGTTGCGGATCACCTCCGCCGCCTCGACCGGCCCTGCGATGCCCTTGAGCAGGTGCTGCTCCTCCGTGGTGCGCCCCTCCATGCTCTTCACCACCACATCCCCGATGCCGACGAGGCGGTGATACAGGCTCTGCTTCACCACCACGTCGCGGATCCTGAAGATCTCGATATCGTCGCGGACCTTGGTCCAGAAGCCCTGCTCGATGGTGATGCGCTCGTTGGTGATGCGGATGCGCTGACGGCCAAGGAAGGGCAGCCCGAGCAGAAGCACGCTCAGCAGCCCGCGGCCGAGGCCGAAGCTGCGCCGGGTCTCGCGGACCTCCAGCAGCAGGGTTTCCTGTGTGGCCGGCCGGGGTGTATCCATGGGCGGAGGATGGCGGTGGCGGGCGGCGCGCGCAACCGCCTTGTCCGGTCCGGATTTCGAAGCACCGATGCGCCTCGTTCTGATCCTGCTGGCCCTGCTCGCGGCCCTGCCCTCGTCGGCGGACGCACAGTCGCGCCCGCGCCTGGCCAGCCTTCGCGGCCCGCATGCGAGCAGCGCCGCGCTGGAGGCCGCGCGGCGCTACCTCTGCCCGCATGGCGG
>JAQGHZ010000004.1 GCA_028291485.1 Rubritepida sp.
TCCCATCCTGTCGCCGTCCTCGAAGTCGGCCGTGGCCCGCGTCACGGGGCGCCCTCCTCGCCGACTGCATTTGCGTGTGGTGTCGGCGATGGTTGATTTTCCCCTGCGCCGTCGTGCAACGGCCCGAGCAGGGCAAGCGCCTCGTCCGCTTCGACCACGCGGCGTTCGACGAGCGCACCGGCGACACGCATCACGCCCTCTTGATGCTTGAGGACGAGAGCGAGCGCGTCCTGGTGACATCGGCCAAGCACAGCTGCGACCCGGGCGCGGATGCTTGCGTCATCCAGCAATCCATCGGAGCGTTCGATGCGCTCGGGGCTGCCACGGTAGACGAGGGTTTCGGGGTGGTCGTCGAGGCCATACGCTCCGACAATGAGGCACGCGAGTCTGGTGGCCATCGCCAAGTCCGAGATTGGAGAACCTCCCGCCCCGGCGGAGGGTTCCCCGAGGATAGCCTCCTCAGCAGCCCGGCCCGCGAGCAGAGCCGTGAGAATTTCCTGCGTGACGGTCCGTGTGAGTAGCGGACGCCCCGTCGCCAGGGCCTTCAGGTCGAAGGTCGTGAAGTCGCCGTTGGCTCCGGTCCGCCCGAGCGTAACGCGGCGCAGGAACTCGGGGCCGATCATCGCAAACCCGAGGGCGTGCCCAGCCTCGTGTACGGCAATCCGAAATAGGGTAGCTGCGTCGCGCTCGGGTGGCGCGTCGCCTACCTCCGCAACCAGGTCCTGCAAGCACAGGTCGCGCCGTTCGCCTCGAGCTCTGCGACGGCCGTTCCGGCACCATCGCTCGACGTCCGCTCCTACCGCCTTCTGCGCTTCAGCGGCGGCAGCGAGTGGCCCGAGGTCAACCTCAGACAGCAAGCCAGTGAGATGGATGCGAAAGATTCTGATGAGCGCTTCGGCGTTCGGCCGACGGAGGCGGACCACCTGCTCGAGCCGTCCCGCGCGCGTTAGGGCCGGGTCAAGGTTGCCAGCGTCATTGCAGGTACCGATGACGAGGACACCAGTTCGCTCCACGGCTCCGTCGAGTTGCTCCAACAGCGCGTTCACAACCTCGATGACGTAGTCCCGATGGCTGTGGGCGACCGACGACCGGGCCGGAAAGCTATCGATTTCGTCGATCAGGAGCACACAGGGCGCTTCCAGACGCGCGAGGTCAAAGGTCTGTCGCATGGCGCCGAGAAGATGTCCTAGATGCCCCTCGCGTTCGCTCTGCCACTGGGCCAGCGACGCCGACACGAAGGCGACGCCCGCGGTGTTGGCCAGAGCCCTCGCGAAGGTCGACTTCCCACAACCAGGCGGCCCCTCGAGAACGACGCCGCGGTCCAACTCCGACCATGGCAGCGTCCCGTCCGCATAGGCACGCAGGTCTGCGGCGGCGCACCGCCCCCACTCCATTGCCTCGCCTAGTCCTGGCAAGTCATCGAGAGTCACGGTCGAGCGGTCGCGCTTTCGCGCGGCTGCAGACTCCAGGCGCACCACCAGTTCGGAAAGACGCTTGAGATAGTCATCGGGTGTCTGGCCCGGGCGCCTCGCGAGGATAGCCAGGATCGGCGTGACCGCGCACGCGGCTGCGGCCAGTTTCGGTGGGACATGTGGCAGTTGGTCGGCAGGCTTTCCGTCCTGCGACATCAACACCGTCGCTAGGCTTGCCAGGACGATGGCGTCGGGAGGCCCAATGGTGAGGCGCTGGTCCTCGGCGAGCAGGAGATCCGCAGGCAGCAACGCCTCCGGCTGGTGCGAGACGCCGAGTACCGGGCGGCGCTCGCTGACAGCATCACGGAACCTGGAAGAAGCGTCCCCCATCATCTTGCGATCAAAGGCAAGGATGACGCGCAGGTCTGACTGCCCCCTTCGGTTCCAAGACGTTTTGCCCTGGCGTGAGCGGTCAAGCCGCCGTTGCGCTGCCTCCGCCACGGCATCCTCCGCGCAGCAACGGTCCTCCGCACCAGTAGCGTCGGACACAAGGTTCCAGGCGGAAGCGAGCTCCGCGCCCCAGCTAGGGTCGGGCACCTCAAGCACAGTGATGGTCGTTGGCTCCATCGCGCGGCGGACGAAGCCTGTCCGAGTCTTGAGAGCCGTGCGCAGCATCAGCACAGCGCACTGCACGGCCGGGCCGAGACTGCTGCCCAGTTGGAAAAGGTCTGCGTCTGACTCGCCCAGTGCAGCCTCGAGATCCAACTCGAGTGACATGACGTCGTCAGTGACTGAATGACTTTCGACGAGGGCTGTCCCGTCCTTCGGCGAAGTGCCGAACTTGGCCATAGCATCGGCAGCCGGGTCCAACCCATCGGAACCAAGGCCATCGGCAGCGTCGGACGATGCGAGCGAGTCATCTCGCTGCGGCTGGTCAGCGGGCATGGCCGTCGTCCCCATCGTACGCATCACCGAGGACATAGAAGCGGGACTCGGCACCAGGATCGGCGGGGACCGGGGCCATCAGACGGGCCTCCCGCCGGTCCGCATGCGCAGGTACGCGGCCAGGTGCCGGTCCAGGAACTCTGTGACCTCCTTGGGAATCCGGCGCGGCGGAGCCACAGCCAGGTGCCGGGCGGCTTTGCACGCCGCAACCCATTCGGCGTCGGCGGCCGGATCGGCGACACGAGGCGGGACCGCCTCGGGGTCGTCGACGTCATGGCCGAGCAGGAGCTCGAAGGCGACCCAGGGCTCTTCGCCTTCCTCTGGGATGTCCTGGAGCTCGATGCGACGTCCCAGCTCGTAGAGCCGCCCGCTCCGTGTGCGGGCCCGCCCTGCTGCGGCGTCGAGTTCCTCGATCTCGGTGGACGACACCCAGGACAGGCCGCCGGTAGTCGGGTGGCGCACCGCGTAGCCGAAGAGAACGTCAGTGCCGTTCCAGAGGGGCACGATGCACCAGGGATCCATTCTCGCCGTGGGGGACTCATCCGCGAGAGTCATGGCTGACATCCCGGAATGCGCCGCCCTCGGGCCACTGGCAGTGGAGGGAACGGATCTGATGCTCCGCACGACTCTTCGGGATCACCAGCACGCCTTCGCGCCCGCGGGCTCCGTCCAGCTGCTCGAGGAGCGCATTGACGACCTGCACGTGGTAGTCGCGTTGGGCGTTCGCCCGGGACGTAGAAGCGGCTGAGGGTGCCAATCCAACTGCCCTGATTCCCGATTAACCAGACACCACTTGTCCGCACCGGCCGATCAGGAAGACACGGGTGGCCACTGACGATCCCGCGCGCGCAGAGCACGGGCACGGCATCGAAGTGCCAGCCCTCGATGCCGGGGGCACCGCAGAGCCTGTCGGGAGGGACGTCATCGAGGTGCTCCAGGAGCCGGAGATCGGGCGCAAGAGATTCGAGGCGCTGTGCCTCGGGCAGCAGAAAGTCGCGCGAGCCGCGCTCACCAAACGACAGCATGGCGTTATTCCCAAAAGCGCGTTGCGGTTCGGAAGCGCGCGTCAGGCCGATCTGCGTGGTGTTAGGATGCAGCCTGGTGGAGCGGCGACCGTGTCCACGCTGCCCCGGCTGATCGCCGGTCGGCTTCGCAGGTATCCGAGGAGGAGGGCTGCGACGTGGCCATGCCGAACAAATAGGGAACACGAAAAGCCTTGTCCACGGGAAAAAGTCGCGAGAATTCTTGGTCCTGGGTCATGGACGCTCATCGCACTCGGTGGTTCGGGGCGGCTGGACGCCAGTGAGCCGGTTCCGTGCCCAGACGTCGGACGCGCCTTCCGAGCGACCGGTAGGTTCCACGCAACGCGGTGATGGTACGTGCAATTTTTCCTAGAAAAAAGCTTATAAAAAATGACTCGACGTTAGGGTAAAAATCTAGTCTGCCTCACGCTGTCGCATCGCTCAACAGGAGAGATCTGAGATGCAACCGGCGGCGCTTTCTTCTTTGAGGTCTTCGGCGGGGCAGGCTGGCGGCATTCGATCAAAGTCGCTCGCGGAGGCCCTTGAAGGGGGCAGCATCGCGCGTTCCGCGGACG
>JAQGHZ010000015.1 GCA_028291485.1 Rubritepida sp.
GCGTGTCGATGGACGACTCCGTCAACGCGATGACCGGCGCATGGCACCTCGATCCGGAGCTCTTCGCAGAAGCGCTCGCGGACTGGCTCAGCCGGGGCTGATCGGACCTCCTCCACGCTCGCCACACGGGAGAGCAGCCCGGCAGGGGGAGTTCCACCTCCTGGCCGGGCGCCAGTCCAGCACCAGGCTGACCGCACCTTGTCGCGCGCAAGTCAGTCCCCGGCGGCGCGGCAACGCCGCGAGGCCGTCGGCACGGGGCGGTTGACCCTCAGGGCGGGACGGTACTGGAAAGTATTTCCGAATAGCCTGCTTTGATATATGATGTCGCATTGGAAATGAGAATTCCGGCGGGACGGTAAGCGCGGTTCTTGGAGTGTCCCCGACCGGACGATACCTGATGCGAGCTTGAGAAGCGTCGTGGGGGCGATGCCCGAAGCGCGGACACCGCCCATCTGATCTCTACCAGGCCGTTCGATGTCATGCGCCGGGCCGGAGCTCCCTCTCCTGTGGCGCGGCGCCTCGAAACGCTCGCCTTGCCGCCGTCGCTTTGCCGCCCCAACACCGCAGAGAGGATCACGCCGATGGCGCCTCTACCTCCCTTGCCGCTCTTTCCGCCGCCGCCTTCCCTGAAGTTCGCCCAGGACACCAAGCTCCAGGCCGCCGTGAAGGCGGCGGTCGATGCGCTTGCCGCCGCACGCGGCGGCGCCGCGCCGGCCTTCCGCGTCGCCATCATCGATCTCGGCGACGAGAAGCCCGGCAGCACGCTGAATTTCGGCGCCTACAACGGCGACACGGTCGACTTCATCGCGAGTGAGGCCAAGATCATCGCGCTCTACGCCGCCTTCGCGTTGCGCGACCTGGTGGAACGCTTCGCCGTGGGACTTGCCCTGCGAACACTGATCGCGACGGGGGTCCAGGCCTTCGGCGGCCGGAAGGCGCCGCCCAGCCCGGACCTTTTCACCGCCCTGCGGACCGAGCTGGACACGCACATCATCGCCGCTGCCGATGGGGCCATCGGCGCGCTCCCCCGCGGCGAGCTCCTCCCCGACTACAAGACCATGTTCGTGGTGCCGCCCGGCGGCAAGCCGGACTTCAAGCCCTCCTTCCGTGGCGCCATGCGGCAGATGATCGTGCCGAGCAGCAACAGCGGCGCCAGCACCGTGATCATGAGCGTCGGCTACGCCTATATCAGCGGCGCCATGAAGGCGGCCGACCTCTTCGTGGGCGGCAAGGGGCCCTGGCTGTCAGCGGATTTCGCGGGCCACTACC
Source organism: Rubritepida sp. (assembly GCA_028291485.1). Taxonomy (GTDB): domain Bacteria; phylum Pseudomonadota; class Alphaproteobacteria; order Acetobacterales; family Acetobacteraceae; genus Roseococcus. The sequence goes on from JAQGHZ010000015.1 coordinate 1,270, forward strand.
ATGCGCTGATCCAGAGCACGAACGACAGCGCGGTGGGCCAGGCGGGCACCGCGCTCTCCATGGCAAAGCTCATGTCGATCCTGATGACCGGAGGGATTTCCATCCGTGCGGATTCGTTCACCGAAATGCAGAGGCTGCTGGCGGATGCTGTGGACGGCCCCGACACCCCGCTGCTGACGCGCGACCCGTCGCAAGGCTTCACGGATCCGGCCGACACCGATCGGACGAAGGCGCGACTCCGCCTCCTGCGCAACACGGAGCTCACCCATATCAAGCTCGGGCAGGAATGGTTGAAGCCGAAGAACGGCGGACACATGGTCTGGTCGGAGGTCTTCAGGCTCAAGGATCTCTACAAGGCGGGCAAGACCTACGCGGTGTCCTATCAGAACCTGCTCACGGGTTTCGTCAGGCCGCCGGACATGGCCTTCGTCATCCGGAACGCCATTCAGACCTACGAGGCGTAGCCCCGACGCCTGTTCCGTCGCCGCGTCAGACCTCCTCCACGCTCGCCACGCCGGAGAGCAGCTTCATCGCCTGCATCATCCGCGGCGAGACGTTCCAGTTGCCCGGCAGGGTGATCTCCACCTCCTGCCCCGGCGCCAGCTTCGGCACGAGGCTGACGCGGCCCTTGCCCTTCCCGTCGCGCTCCAGGAGCTTGCGGATGTCGGGCACGCCCGTCGCGGCGTCGAGGAAGATGCGCATCCCCTGCCCCGCATCGGCCGCCGCCTTCTCCAGGCTTTCGATGTCCACGGCGGTGAGGCGCAGGGCCTCGCCGTCCAGCTTCGCATCGGCCGTCACGATCACGGCCGTGCCTTCCTCCATCAACTCGCGCGAGCGGTTCAGCACCTCGCTGAAGAAGGTCACCTCGAAGCTGCCGGTCTGGTCGGAGAGGCTGAGCCAGGCCATGCGGCTGCCGGTCTTGGTGTTGCGCTCCTTGCGCGACGTGACCGTGCCGGCGAGCTTGAGGCGCGTGCTGCCCGCCCTGGCGCGATCGGCGATGAGGGCGGAGGGCGTCGCGTCCAGCCGGCGCAGCGCGCCCTTGTACTCGTCGAGCGGATGCGCCGAGAGGTGGAAGCCCACCGCCTCCGCCTCGAAGGCGAGCTTGTCCAGCGTCGGCCATTCCGGGAGCTCGGGCAGGCGCAGCATGGGCGGGCCCTGCTCCACCTCGCCGAAGAGGCCGATCTGGTTGCTGGCGCGGTCCTCGGCGGTGGCCTGGGCGCGGCGCAGCACCGTCTCGGCGCCGGCCACGAGGCGGGCGCGGTTGCCCTCCAGACTGTCGAAGGCGCCGGCCTTGGCGAGGTTCTCCAGCTGCATCTTGTTGAGCAGCCGCGGATCCACGCGGGCGGCGAACTCGGCGAGGCTCCTGAACGCACCGGCCTCGCGCCTGTTGGCGACGAGCTCGCGCATCGCCTGCATGCCGACGCGCTTCACGGCGGCGAGCGCGAAACGGATCGCCGGGCCATTCTCCGTTTCCTCGATCGCGAACTCGGCGCCGCTCCTGTTGATGTTCGGCGGCAGCACCTTGATCTTGAGCCGGCTGGCCTCCTGCATGTGCGAGGCGAGCTTGTCGGTCTTGTCGAGGTCGAGCGTCATGGAGGCCGCGAGGAAGGCCACCGGGTGGTTCGCCTTCAGCCAGGCCGTGTGATAGGCGACCAGCGCATAGGCCGCCGCGTGCGACTTGTTGAAGCCGTAATTGGCGAACTTCTCCATGAGGTCGAAGACCTCGACGGCCGTGGCCTCGGGCACGCCGTTCTTCGCCGCGCCCTCGCAGAAGATGGCGCGCTGCTGCGCCATCTCGGCCATGTTCTTCTTGCCCATGGCGCGGCGCAGCAGGTCGGCGCTGCCGAGCGAATAGCCCGCCATCACCTGCGAGATCTGCATCACCTGCTCCTGGTAGACCATGATGCCGTAGGTCTCGGAGAGGATCTCGTGGATGCAGGGGTGCGGGGAGTTCCACTTCTCGCCGTGCTTGCGCTGGCAATAGGCGGGGATGTTCTCCATCGGGCCCGGGCGGTAGAGCGAGACGGCGGCGATCAGGTCCTCGAAGCGGTCGGGGCGCATGGAGCGCAGGCAGTCTCGCATGCCCTGGCCTTCGAACTGGAACACGCCGGCCGCATCGCCGCGCGCGAGCATCTCGTAGGTTCGGGTGTCGTCGAGCGGCAGCGCGGCGAGATCGACCTCGATGCCCTGGGCCTTCAGCAACTCCACCGCGCGCTGGAGCACGGTCAGCGTCTTCAGTCCGAGAAAGTCGAACTTCACCAGGCTGGCCTGCTCGACATACTTCATGGAGTACTGGGTGATGAGCGAGGGCGAGCGTGGATCGCGGTAGATCGAGGTGATGTCGATCAACGGCCGCCGCCCGATCACCACGCCGGCGGCGTGCGTCGAGGCGTTGCGGTAAAGCCCCTCCACCTGCAGCGCGACCTCGAGCAGGCGCGCGATGGCCTCGTCATCGTCGCGCATCTCCTGCAGGCGCGGCTCGCCCTTGATGGCGTCGCCGAGCGAGACGGGGTTGGCGGGGTTGTTGGGGATCAGGCTCGCGATCTTGTCGACCTGGCCATAGGGCATGCCGAGCACGCGCCCCACGTCGCGCACGGCCGCCTTGGCCTGCAGCTTGCCGAAGGTGATGATCTGCGCGACGCGCTCGGCGCCGTATTCGCGGCGGACGTAGTCGATGACCTCGTCGCGGCGCTCCTGGCAGAAGTCGATGTCGAAGTCCGGCATCGAGACGCGCTCGGGGTTCAGGAAGCGCTCGAAGAGCAGGCCGAATCGCAGCGGGTCGAGGTCGGTGACGGCCAGCGCCCAGGCCGCGACGGAGCCCGCGCCCGAACCACGGCCCGGCCCCACGGGAATGCCCTGCTGCTTCGCCCATTGGATGAAGTCGGCGACGATGAGGAAGTAGCCGGAGAAGCCCATGTTATCGATGACGCCGAGCTCGTATTCGAGGCGCTCGGCATGCACCGGCGGCACGCCTTCGGGGAAGCGCTTGGCCAGCCCCTCGCGCGCCATGGCGGCGACGGTCTCGGTCTCGGTGCTGCCCGGATGGACCTTGGGGCAGATGGGCAGCTCGGGCTTCTTGCTCTCCGCCATCACCGTGCACATGCGCGCGATGGCGAGCGTGTTGTCGCAGGCCTCGGGCAGGTCGGCGAAGAGGGCGCGCATCTCGGCGGCCGGCTTGAACCAGTGATGCGCGGTGACGCGGCGGCGATCGGCCTCGGCGACCAGGCGGCCCTCGGCGATGCAGAGCAGCGCGTCATGGGCGAGGTGCATCTCGGGCTTGGCGAAGTAGACGTCGTTGGTGGCGACGATGGGCAGCGCGGCCTCGTCGGCGAGGCGCAGCAGGCCGGGCTCGATGGCGATCTGGCGCTCGGTCCGGTGGCGCATGAGCTCGACGGCGAGGCGGTCGGGAAAGGCCTCGTGGAGGGCGTGGAGGAAGGCCCGGCCGGCGTCGCGCCGGCCCTCGACGATGAGGCGGGAGAGCGGGCCGTGGTCGCCGCCGGTCATGAGGAAGATGCCGGGGGCGTTGTCCAAGAGCTGGCGCAGCGTCAGGGCCGGCTTGCCGGAGATGTCGTCGTTGAGCCAGCCGAGCGAGGAGAGGCGCTGAAGGTTGATCCAGCCCTCGGCGTCCATGGCCAGGGCCGTGACGCAATCCACGCCGTTGCGCAGGGCCTCGGGGCGCTCCTCGCCGGTCGCGGCGCGGGAGAGCCAGAGCTGGCAGCCCATGATCGGCTGGACGCCCTTGCCGGTGCAGTATTGCGCGAATTCTAGGGCGCCGAAGAGGTTGGCGGTGTCGGTGAGGGCCACGGCGGGCATGCCGGCTTCGAGGGCGAGGGCCGGAAGCTTGTCGGCCTTGATGGCGCCTTCGGAGAGGGAATAGCTGGAATGGGTGTGGAGGTGGATGAAGGACTCGAGCATGGGGCGGGAGGGTAGCATGACCGTCGCATCCGCTTCATTGCCTCGGCTAGCCATTCGCTGTCGTTCCGCCATTGCAGGACAACCAAAAAATATTACTTTCTAAACATCTAAATATATGAATTACGCCTTTCCTCACAAGGAATTTTACCAACACGTGCCTCCCATCCATGCACAACACAGCTTTCCTATGGACTGATATTATGAAATCCAAACTCCTACCCGATGACGAAGGTGTCCGAGCGAACACCGCAATCACCGAATTTCTCAAATATTACGTCGATACAACGCGCCCTTTCGATTATGCAGTCATGATCGATGGGCCTTGGGGCTCCGGCAAGACGCATCTGATTAAAGAATTCCTTAAATCTAAAGCAGTGAAACCTCTTTACGTTTCACTCAATGGTATGTCTTCGACAGAGCAGATTGATCAGGAATTCTATCGGCTTTTGCATCCGGTCCTGTCCCACAGGGGGACGAGGATTGCCGGCGCTATCCTTCGTGCCTTCGGGAAGGGCGCCCTGAAGATGGACTTCTCGAATGGCGAAAGTGGCACCCTCAACATGTCTCTTCCCGAAATCGATCTCGCCAAGGAACTGGGAAATCCGCACGAACGCCTGCTCATCTTCGACGACCTTGAACGCTGCAAGATGCCGGTGAGCGAGGTCATGGGCTATATAAATGGGTTTGTGGAGCACGACCAGCTTAAGACTATCATCCTTGCAAATGAAGCTGAGATCAGGAAGAACGGCGACCCGCGTTACGTAGAGATCAAAGAGAAACTGATCGGACAAACGTTGACCGTGTCGGCACCAGCCGGAGAGGCGTTCGATGCATTTCTTGGGTAGGTCAGTAATCAAGCGACGCGAGGCTTTCTCAGACGCCACAAGGATGTGGTGCTAACCCTCCACCGCCAAGGAGGGCGAGGAAATTTACGTTCGCTCAAGCACGCAATGTGGGACTTCGAGAAAGTCGGCTCGCAGCTTACGACACGTCACTGGAGTAAGGAGGCGGCGGTCCTTAAGATCCTGAAGACTATGATGGTTGTTACGATGGAATCCCGTGCCGGCAATCTCAGCGAGGCAGATCTCTCGTCATTGATGGGGACGCGAATAAACCGTTTGATGCTCCGTCAGAACGGAAAAGAAAAGACAACGGCGGACGAGATCGACGAGCGCTATCCCCAAGTCGATTTTGACGATGCGCTGCTCAGTGCCCCCCTGCTCAGTTCGATCCTTATCCGCGGCGAGATGGATGGTCCCGGTATCGTGGCGACATTGGACGCCTCAAAGGACTACGCCAAACCCGGCGAGCAACGCCTCTGGCTACAGGCCATGCAGGTCTTCGGCGCCGACGATGCCACTTGCGACAGGGTTGCGACCGAGATTGAGGCCGCCTTTACGAAGCGAGAGTTCTCTGTCCGCGGCGAACTTATACAGGTCTTCGGCATCCGTCTGTGGTTCGCAAAGATAGGGCTGATCCTTAAGGATCGTCATGAGATAATCAATGAGTGTAGGGCCTATGTCGATGATCTCGCTCGAGAACGCAAGCTACACACCAAGATAGACACGATGAGTTTGTCGGATCTTGAAACAATGTATGGTAATTACGTCATCCCCGAGTCGGGGAGCCAAGAATGGCTCGATCTCCAATTATACTATGATGCGGCCGCAAAAGCGCTGGAGAAGGAAAATTCTCCTATAATAGCTCAAAATTTAGTTGATCTTCTACAGAAAGATCCTGATGAATTTTTCTTCGAACTCGCCGTTAATAATGTTAAAGGTGGACGATATTGGAACCTGCCGATACTAGCCTCTTTCCCCCCCAAAGAATATGCGAATATTGTCTTTATGGCGTCACCCGATATTCAGTCGCGATCTATTGAAACTCTGCACAGCCGTCACGATAGCCAACACCCTTCGCTCGGTCCGGAACGGCCTTGGATTGGGGAAGTAAAATCCGAGCTCAAGAGGCTTATGGTTTCGGCCAAACCAATGACGCGCTACCGACTCGAGGCTCTCATCGCGCGCAATCTCGACCCTCTCCTCCCGAAAGAAGAGCCCGCTACTGCGGCCAACATCGAACCTGAGGAACGGAACTGATCCGGTCGGCCATTCTTTGATCGTCATTTGCTTGAGCCCGCCCCCGGCGCCAAGCATTCCAAGCGCAGTAGCAGCTTTCAGGACTGGCTAAAACTATCGGAACGGCGGCAATGGTCGCATGACGACAGCATCAGAATCCTCCCTTTCTAGGGTCCAGGGCCAAAAGCCCTGGCGGGGAGAGCGCGAGAGGGGCAGAGCCCCTCTCGCATCCACATCAAAGCCCGAACTGGCTCACGAACTTCGTG
>JAQGHZ010000026.1 GCA_028291485.1 Rubritepida sp.
ATCCTCGACATCACGCCGCTGCTCGACCGCAAGCCCAAGGCGCTCTCCGGCGGCCAGCGGCAGCGCGTGGCGATGGGCCGCGCCATCGTGCGCGACCCGAAGGTTTTCCTTTTCGACGAGCCGCTCTCCAACCTCGACGCGAAGCTGCGCGTGCAGATGCGCACCGAGATCAAGAAGGTCCACCAGACCGACCGCACCACCACCGTCTACGTCACGCACGACCAGGTGGAGGCCATGACGCTGGCCGACCGCGAGGTGGTGATGAACCACGGCGTGATCGAGCAGGTCGGCCCGCCGCAGGAGCTCTACCACCACCCCGCGACGCGCTTCGTCGCCGGCTTCATCGGCAGCCCCGCGATGAATTTTCTGCCCGCCCGGGTGGAGAATGGTGCCGTGCATCTCCCGGGCGGCGCGGTGCTGCCGATCCCGGAGGCGCGCCGCGCGCGCTATGCCGGCGCGCCCGGGCTGGACCTGCTCTTCGGCATCCGCCCCGAGCACCTGACCGACCAGCGCCTCGGCCTGCCCAACCGCGCCGAGATCACCATCACGCCCGAGGTCGTCGAGCCCATGGGCATGGAGACGCTCGCGCATTTCCACCTGGGCGAGGCGCGCGACTGCTGCGCGCGGCTGGAACCCACCGTGGCGGCCGAACCGAACGTGCCGATGGTGCTGACGGCGGACATGAACAACATGCACCTGCTGGATGCGCGCACCGGCCGCGTGCTGTAGGCCGGCGAAAGGCGCCGCCTATCGGCGCCTCGCCAGGGGCGGGATGCACGCATGCCTGCCCCTGGGGAACCCTCCTGTCACGCCGGATCGCGGCGAGGCAGGAAAGGCCAGGACACCTCCGACACCCCATCGCCACCAATGCGACCCTGGACCGGCAGACGCTGTATCCCTTCGGCGGATCGCTGGCCGGCACCACGCTGCGCGTGAACGTCACGGCCTGCACCCCGACGTCCTGAGCCGAGGCGGGTCTGGACGCGCCCGCGGCCCGAGGGCAATTTCCTCTTCGGAAGAGGAGCACGCACATGGCCGAGCCCGACTACGTCTACATCCCGGTGAAGGAGCTGGAGAGCTTCGTCACCAAGATCTTCGGGGCCTCGGGCTGCAGCACGGAGGAATCAGCGCGCATCTCCAACCATCTGGTCGGCGCCAACCTCGCCGGCCATGACAGCCACGGTGTCGACCGCGTGCCGCGCTACGTGCAGTGGCAGAAGGCGGGCCATGTCGTCGCCGGCCAGAAGATCAGCGTGATCAGCGACGGCGGCGCCTTCGCCCTGCTCGACGGCAATTTCGGCTTCGGCCAGACGGTCGCCAAGCAGGCCACCGAGTTCGGCATCGCCCGCGCGCTGGAGAAGGGCTCCTGCATCGTCGGCCTGCGCAATGCCGGGCATATCGGCCGCACCGGCGACTATGCCGAGATGGCGACGGCCCAGGGCCTCATCTCCATCCACTTCGTGAACGTCGCGGGCTCGGTGCTGGTGGCGCCCTTCGGCGGCAAGGAGCGGCGTTTCTCGACCGCGCCCATGAGCATCGGCGTGCCGCTGCCGGGCGGCCCGGTCATCCTCGATTTCGCGACCTCGCTCGTCGCCGAGGGCAAGGTGCTGGTCGCCTCCAACGGAGGCAAGGCGCTGCCCTCCAACGCGCTGATCACCGCGGACGGCGAGATGTCGGACGACCCGCACACGCTCTACGGCCCCTACGAGCAGGTCGGCCCGCGCAACGCGGCCGGCGGCACGGGCGCGATCCGCGCCTTCGGCGACCACAAGGGCTCCGGCCTCGCGCTGATGTGCGAGCTGCTGGCGGGCGCGCTCACGGGCGGCGGCACCTCCGGCCCGATCACCGAGCGCGGCCGCATCGCCAACGGCATGCTGTCCATCTACCTCTCGCCCCAGCATTTCGGCGACGAGGACGCCTTCCATGCGGCCGCGGCCGACTACGTCGCCTGGGTGAAGTCCTGCGCCCCCGCCGTGGCCGACACCACGGTGCTGGTCCCCGGCGAGCCCGAGAACCACCGTCGCGCCGCGCGCACCATCTCGGGCGTGCCGCTCACGCGCGACGCCTGGCAGGGCATCCTGGACACGGCGGCGTCGCTTGGTATCAACGGCCCATGAGCACCGACGCGTGAGCACGAGCAACTACGAAGCCTATCGCGCCATCCGCGAGCGCATCCTGAGCGCCGCCGCGCGCCGCGTCCCGCGCGTCTCGGCGGCGTCGCAGGCGCGCGCGCTCGGCTTCGGCTGGAAGGATGACGAGGTGCAGGTCGCCAACGAGGCGCAGTTCCAGCTCGTTCTCGACCTCGGCGTCTTCGGGCCGATGGGCGGGCATTCGCGCGCGCTCGACCGCGAGGCAAAGGCCGGCGAATACGAGGATGGCAGCGAGGAGGCGGCCGTGCTCGCGGCCCTCTCCCGCGCGCATTTCACGCTGTTCCGCGTTGTCGGCGCGCATCCCGAGGGCGGCGTCGAGGCCGACGACCTGCTGCGCGGCACGAAGCTGCGCATCGAGGACCGGATGCTCGCGCGCGAGGGCATGGAGGGCACCGCCTTCGCCGGCCGCCTGATGCGCCTCGGCGGCTTCGAGATGACCTGCGGCGCGCTGGCGCCCATCACCGACGAGGTGATCGAGACGCTGCTCGGCCGCCCGGTGACGCCGCTGCCCGTCCCGCAGTACCTGCCGGCCATCACGCCGCTGATGGACGACGACGTGGCCGCCCTGCGCGGTGCGGCGAGTGCGTCGGAATTCCCCGCGCGGGTCTACCGCGCCTCGCTGGATCACGGGCTCTTCGGGCGCGTGCCTGAGTAGAGTGCCGTCGGCCGGGGCGGAATCGCCCTCGCAGCAAAACCCTGCAGCGCGATCAACGAATGTGGATCGTGCTGCAGGCCTTCAGCGCGCGCTGGTCCTCGTGCATGGCCACCCAGGTCTCCAGGTCCGGCGCGACCTCGGCGAGCACGGCCTGCGGGGACTCGGCGTGTCATGACGGCTTGCATGCCCTGCTGTGGTGAGGCTTAGTTCCAGCAGAAGAAAAGTTGAGGACTGTCCATGTTTGGAAAGCTAGGGCTCGCCGCGTGCTGCCTTGCGTTGCTCGCCTCGCCTCTCGCCTCGCAGACCTATCCCGAGCGCGCCATCACCCTCGTCACCGGCTTTGCGCCGGGCGGCAGCACCGACATCGCCTCGCGCCTGATCTCCGAGCGCTTCGCCCAGAACCTCTCGCCCAACGGCCGGATGGTGGTGGAGAACCGCGCCGGCGCCTCGGGCGTCGTCGCCTCCGACTGGCTGCGGCGGCAGGCGCCCGACGGCTACACCATCATGCTGATCGAGGTCTCCTCGCACGCCATCGTGCCCGCGGCGCTGGAGGGCGGCACGTCCTACGACCCGATCGCCGACTTCACGCATATCGGCATGGTGGGCACCGCGCCGCTCATCCTCGTCATCAACCCGAACTTCCCCGGCCGCACGCCGACCGACGTGACGCAGCGGCTCCGCAACTCGCGCCCCGA
>JAQGHZ010000044.1 GCA_028291485.1 Rubritepida sp.
CCTGTCGCTGCGCCAGGACCCGGCCTACGAGAAGATCTCACGCCGCTTCCTGGAGAATCCGCAGGCTTTTGCCGAGGCCTTCGCCCGCGCCTGGTTCAAGCTGACCCATCGCGATCTGGGCCCCCGCGCGCGCTACCTCGGCCCCGAAGTGCCCAAGGAGGTGCTGATCTGGCAGGATCCGGTGCCCCCCGCCGACCATCCGCTGATCGACGATGCGGATGCCGCCGCGCTGAAGGTGAAGGTGTTGGCTTCGGGGCTGTCCGTGTCCGAGCTGGTCGGCACCGCCTGGGCCTCGGCCTCCACCTTCCGAGGCGGCGACAAGCGCGGCGGCGCCAACGGGGCGCGGCTCCGCCTCGCGCCGCAGAAGGATTGGGAGGCCAACCAGCCCGTGCAGCTGGCCCGGGTGCTCAAGGTCCTGGAGGGCATCCAGTCCGAGTTCAGCCTGGGCGCGGGCGGCAGGAAGGTCTCGCTGGCCGATCTGATCGTGCTGGCCGGCAATGCCGGCGTCGAGCAGGCGGCGAAGGCCGCCGGCCATGCGGTGACGGTGCCCTTCGCGCCGGGCCGCACGGATGCGTCGCAGGACCAGACGGATGCCGGCTCCTTCGCCGGGCTGGAGCCGGTCGCGGACGGCTTCCGCAACTTCCAGAAGGCCGGGCCCACGGTGCCGGCCGAGGTGGTCCTGATCGACAAGGCGCAGCTGCTGACCCTGACGCCGCCGGAAATGACGGTGCTGATCGGCGGCCTGCGCGCGATCAACATCAACACCGGCGGGTCCACCCACGGCGTGTTCACGGAACGGCCGGGCGCGCTGACCAACGACTTCTTCGTCAACCTGATGGACATGGGCACGCAGTGGAAGGCGGTCTCCGAGGCCAAGGACCTCTACGAAGGGCATGACCGCAAGACGGGCGCGCTCAAGTGGACCGCGACCCGTGTCGACCTCGTCTTCGGCTCGAATTCCGAGCTGCGTGCCCTGGCGGAGGTCTATGCGCAGGGCGACGCGAAGGAGAAGTTCGTGAGGGACTTCGTGGCGGCCTGGACCAAGGTGATGAACGCCGACCGCTTCGATCTCGCCTGACTTCCGCGAATGCCCCCGGGCCGAATGGCCCGGGGGAAATGCACTACTCGGCGGGAGCCGGGGCTGCGGGCACGTTCCACAGTTCCGGCTTCAGCTCCTCCTTCCGGTTCGGGAACCAGAAGGCGCAGATCAGAGTCACCATCCCGAAGCCCGACAGCACCACCATCGCCAGTGCCAGATTGCCCGTGGCTTCGTGGAGAAAACCCACGATGGGCGAGGCGAGCGCGGCGCCCATGAAGCCCACCGTGAAGCGGATGGAGTACATCTTCGCCCGCAGCTCCGGCGCGATGTAGCGCGCCGTCATGGTCTCGTTCACCGTCACCTGGCCGAAGATCGCCGAGGCCACGAGCGCGGAGACCGGCAGCACGATCCAACCGTCCAGGAAGGAGAGCGCCAGAAGGCTCGGCACCAGGACGAGGCTCAGCGGCATGAAGACCGACTTCAGCGTCTTGCGGTCGATCATCCGGCCGACCGTGAATTGTGTGACGCCACCGCAGATCGTCGCCAGGAAGGCGAGCACGCCCACGACCGGCAGCAGGTCCGGATTGCCGGCCAGACGCTCCTGCATGAGCTTCGGCAGCAGCAGGGTGAAGGCGTTGAAGACCAGCCCCGACACCGCGCCGATGGTCAGCAGCGAGATCACCGCATGCCGCACCACATGCGGCGGGATGATGGGGAAAGGCCGCGTCTGCACGCCGGCCTTCTTCGCATCGAAGGCGGGTTCGCGCAGATAGACGAAACCCACCGCGATGCAGGCCAGCCCTGGCAGGATGAAGGCGTAGCGCCAGCCCAGCTGCGCCGAGACGAAGGCCGTCACCACCGGCGCCAGGGCGACGCCGAGATTCCCGGAGACGCCGTTGGTGCCCATCGCGCGGCCCACGCGATCGCCGCCGGCCTCGGCGATGATGGCCGTGCCGATCGGGTGGTAGATGGCCAGGAAGGCCCCCATCACGACCAGCGACAGGGCGAGGCCGAGCGGCCCGGAAGCGAAGCCCGCGGCCGCCATGCCGGCGCCGGCGCCGAAGAAGAAGGTCGTCATCATCGCCTTGCGGCCGACCTTGGAGGCGATCCAGCCCATGGGCAGCGCGCCCAGGCCGTAAACCACGAACATCGCGGTGCCGAGGGCGAGGACCGGGCCGTAGGATGTGCCGAAGACCTCGCCGTCCTGCTGGACCATGGCGAGGACGGCCGTCGCGAGGATCAGCAGCCCGTAATGGGTGAAGAGGTGCGAGGCGTTGATGAGGCAGATCTGGCGCGTGGCCGGAGTCATGACGGCGATGTCCTTTCGTTGGCCAAAGGAATAGCCTGTCCGCTCAGCAACGTCCGGACGAGCTATGTCGCGATTCGGCCAGAACCCCCGCACCATCGCCCAGGAGAAGGTGGACCGCCCGCTCGCCGCCTTCGCGCGCGACTATGCCGAGGGCGAGAAGACCGGCTGGCACGATCACGCACGGGCGCAGCTGCTCTATGCGATCGAGGGCGTGATGCGGGTGGATACCACGGCCGCGCATTTCGTGGTGCCGCCCGGCCGCGCGCTCTGGGTGCCGGCGGAGATGGCGCATGAGGTGCGCAGCCAGGGCCGTGTGGCCATGCGGGCGCTGTTCTTCCGCGCCGATGCGGCTGACGTGGGCGAGCTGGTGCCTTCGGTGCTCGGCGTCTCGGCGCTGCTGCGCGAGCTGATCCTGGCCGCCTGCGCCGAGCCGCTGGAATGGGACGAGGCCGGCCGCGGCGGCCATCTCGCGGCGCTGATCGCCGAGGAGGTGGCGCGCGCGCCGCGGCTGCCCTTCGGCGTGCCGGCGCTGCGCGACATCAGGCTGAGGCGGCTGGGGGAGGCGCTGGCGAGCGAACCGGCCAGCGCCCTGACGCTCGACGACTGGGCCACCCGCTGCGGCGCCAGCGCGCGCACCCTGGCGCGACTCTTCCACGCCGAGACGGGGATGGGCTTCGCCCGCTGGCGCCAGACGCTGCGCCTCGCCGAGGCGGCCGCGCTGCTGGCGCAGGGCG
>JAQGHZ010000080.1 GCA_028291485.1 Rubritepida sp.
GAGCACTACCCCTCGCGCCTCGACACCCGCCTGCCGGCGGCGCTGCGTCCCGTCGCAGGCTGGGCGCTCCGGCTCGCCCTGCGCGCGATGGGGCGGATGGCCGACGCGGTGGTCCTCGCCAAGGACGGGCTGGCGGAGGATTTTTCGCCGGGCACGCCTGTTGTCGCCGTGCGCAACTATGCGCTCGTCCCGGCGGGCCTGCCGCGCCGCGAGCATCGCGACGGGCCGGTCACGCTGCTGCATCTCGGCGCCATCGGCGTGAAGCGCGGCTGGCCGCAGCTGCTGGCGGCGATGGCGCTTGGACCCGCCGACACGCGCCTGCTGATCCTCGGCCGCTTCACCGACGGCAGCGAGCCGGCCTTTCGGGAGGCGGCGGAACGTGCCGGGCTGGCGGGCCGCATCGAGATCGCCGGCTGGATGCCCGTCGAGACCGCCCTCGCCCGCGCGGCCGCGGAGGCGGATGTGAACCTCGTCCTCTTCCAGCCCGGCGAGGAGAATCACCGGCTCGCCCTTCCGCACAAGCTCTTCGACGGGATGGCGATCGGCCTGCCGGTCATCGCGCCGGGCTTCGCGACGGGCGTCGCCGGGATCGTGCGGGGCGCCGGCTGCGGGGTGCTGGTGGATGTGACGGACCCGGCTGACATCGCGGCCGCGATCGGCGCGCTGACCGACCGGGCGGCGCGCATCCGATGGGGCGATGCGGGCTGGCGCGCCGCGCGCGCCGAATGGGGCTGGGAGGCCGAGGCGGCACGGCTGGTGGAGCTGTATCGCGGGCTGATGGCGGATCGGGCCGCCTGGGGCGGAACCGCCGTCTCCGACCCTGTCCCTCCGCCTGGCGAATCGGTGTGACGTCGGGAATCACCGACCGGAAATCGGCCTGCCGGCTCGGAGCCGCGTGTGGGCTGGCCGAGGCCCCTTCCCGACAGCATCACCTTGGCGCCCGCATGCGAGGGAAACTCAGCGCCGTCCGAGCGCAATCCACTGGACAGCTATAGGCGGTTTCCGTAGCCTGCATTCGGGTTGAAACAGGTTGGTCCGGAACAATGGTTAAAGTTGTATTCGAGTACAACCAAAGTAACGATATTCGCTGGTACGCCGGAGAACCGACCGAAATCGGTCCCGTTGGCGACGAGGCCAGCCGCCAGGCTGCCAATCTGGCAGTGGCGGCGGGCGAAAAAGTCACGAGGGAAGACAATAAATACATTTCCTGGATGAAGACGAGCACCTCAGATGGCGTCTGTTACGCCCTCTGCGCCTATTGGCTCGCCATGAAGTCAGGCGGTCAGGATTTCTGGACGTGGCTCGGCCCCGGACAGCGCGCGGCACCGGGCAGCGGGCGGCAGAACCCCATTGCCGGCGAGGTTGTTGCGAAAATCCGCGATATGATGCGGACGCAGAAGCAAGGTCTTCAGAAAACAGGCGCCATCGGTAAATTCCTGGAGATGGAAGAGTTTTTGACGGCGAACAGCAAACTTCGAAACTGCAATAAGATTCTCTGTAACGACATGCCCATTTCGGGCAGTGGTAATTTTTTCTATATCAGTTTAAACGGGACGAAGCGAAAAGGTGGCAAGGATTTTCACCACGCCGTTGCCGCCAGTGTGGGTGATGGAGGGGCGATGCTATTCGATCCCAACTACGGCGACATTCAAACCGGCGGCGTTGGCGAATTGAATGCATTTATCACGTATTTATGCAGCAATTCAGCCTACTACAACATCGCGATTGACGAACTCAACTATATGGCACTGGCCTGAACGCGCCACGGCAGCCGGAATTTCCATCGATCGACGGCCTCCGCCGGTGGCGGATCGCGAGGCCATCATTCGCTCGACCCCTGGCGCGAGAGCAGCGGCATAGCAGGGGCGACGGTCGGCGCGACCACGTGCCGGTCGCGGAGCCTTGGGCGAATGAGCTGGCCGGTAAGGCCGATGCGAAACCAAGGATTTCAGCGGCAGATCATAGTGCCTATAAGGCGCCGAATGGCTAAGGCCCCTTCGCGAATCCTGCTGAACCTCTCGCTCGATGCGGCGCTCGCCGTGATCGCGCTGCCGGTCGCGCTGCTCCTGGGCGGACCGGGAAGCTGGCCGGAGGCCGGCTGGTGGAGCCTCGGCATCCCGCTTGCGGCGCTGTCCATGCTCGCGCCGGCCTGGGCGCTGGCGCTGCCGCAGCAATACTGGCGCTATACGGGCGTGCGCGACCTGCTGTCGGTGCTCGGCGCCGCCATCGGCGCGGCGATCCTCTTCACGGCGGCGCTCTGGCTGCTCGGCGTCTGGCATTCGCCCAACCTCGCCTTCCCCGCCCTGCACGCCATGGCGCTGACCGGACTGCTCGGCATCCCGCGCCTCAACGGCCGGCTGCGGACCATCCGCCGCATCGCCGAGGAGACCGGGGCCCAGCCGGTCCTCGTCGTCGGCGGCGTGGACCAGGCGGACCTCTTCATCCGCGCGCTCGAGCAGGAGCGCCGGCCGGCCTATCGCGTCCAGGGCATCCTGGCCCGGCGCTCGCGGCAGGTGGCGCGGCGCATCCAGGGCCACCCCATCCTCGGCACCATCGAGGAGGCGGATTCGGTGCTGGAGACGCTCCGCAACGAGGGGCGGCTGCCCTCGCTCCTGGTGCTCGCCTCGCCCGACCTCAACGGCCATGTGCTGGAGGCGCTGCTGGACGCCGCCGACCATCACGGCGTGCCCATCCGCCGCGCGCCGCAGCCGACCGTGCTCGGCCAGGCGACGCGGGCGCAGGACACGGCGAAGATCAGCCTTCGCCCCGTCTCCATCGAGGAGCTGCTGGACCGCCCGCAGGTGCCGCTCGACCGCGAGGGCATGGCGCGGCTGGTGCAGGGCAAGCGGGTTCTCGTGACGGGCGCGGGCGGCACCATCGGC
>JAQGHZ010000120.1 GCA_028291485.1 Rubritepida sp.
GCTGCCGGTGCGGCCCTTGCCCTGCCGCATCTCGGCCGCTGCGCCGGCGAGCTGGAGGATCGGCGTCGCGATCGTGCGCGCGAGGTAGAGCGAGACGGCCACGGTCAGGATCAGCGCCAGCACGAAAAGGCCGAGCACGCTGGCGCGGATCTCGAAGAGCCGCTCGTCCACCTCGCGCGCCTCGCGCGTCAGCAGCACGATGCCGACGGCCTGGGCGCCGCGCCGCGCGGGCTCGGCGACGGAGACCAGAAGCCGGCCGTCGGGCGTGCGGCGGATATAGGGGGTGACGCCGCCCTCCAGCGCCAGGCGCAGCTCGGCTTGGCGCTCGGGGCCGAGGTCGGGCTGCCAGTCGAAGCTCTGTGCGTCGGGCGTGGTGTCGAGCACGACGGGGGTACGCGACTGGCTCGGCAGCAGGCCGAGAACCCGCTCGTAGAGGCCCGACACCGAATCCGTGAGCGCGCCGCGCGAGATCGGCGCGGGCAGCGGCTCGGTGACGACGGCGCCGCCCACCGCCTCGCGCACGCGGCTGTCGGCGACCACGAGGCCGGCCGTGTCGAAAAGCCGCGCCTGGGTGTTGGGCGAGGGTTCGACCAGCCGGCGCAGCAGCGGCCGCGCCTGCTCGGGCACGAGGACGGCACGGTCGTCCTGGACGCGGACGGCGGCCTCGGCGATGGCGCCGGCGTAGATCCGCGCTTGGTTGCGCATGGCCTCGACCTCGGCGGCCAGCAGCCCGTTCTGGTACTGATCGAGGTAAAGCAGCGCCGCGGCGAGCAGCGCCGGCGGCAGCGCGTTTACCAGCAGGATGCGCCGCAGCAGCGGCGATACCCAGCGCCGGCGGGTGCGCTCCGGGACCGGGCCGGCCTCGTCGGGCTTGAGCAGGGGGGCTTCCGGCATGGTCAGAAGCCTATCAGCAAGGTGTCGAGGGCGCGGGTGATCTCGTCGCGATGCTCGGCGAGGGAGCCGACGGAACGGCCGAGCTCGCGGCGTGGGATGGCGCCGAGCAACTGAGTCGCCATCAGGAAGGGCTCGCCTTCGATCTCGAAGCGGGGATGCAGGTCTCGCACGGGGAGCGGGACCGCGGCTGGCGGCAGGAGCGGCGCCACGACCCGTGTCTCTAGCGCGTCGAGGAAATCGCTCTGCACCTGGAGCAGATAGCCGGGGGCGCCTCTCGCGCGACGGAACAGGTCGAAGCGCGCCATCAGAACATCCGGTACTCGGCGAGGGGGAGGCCGTTCTCCTCGGTCCAACGGTTCCAGGCCTGGATCGCCTCTCGGTTCTCCTCTAGCCAGCGGCGGCCCTTTTCCGCGCGGACCGCCTCGCGCAGGGCCTGGGCCGCGATGGCGGCGGCGTCGAGGCCAAGGGCTTCCGCTTCCGCGAAGGGCGCCTGGGTCTCGGCGAAGCCCGACTGGAGATCGGGCCGGAGTTCGGTGGGCGAAAGGCCGGTCGCGCGGGCGACCTCGCCGACGCGGGCCGGCGGTACGCTGCGCCATTGCGCGACCGAGGCGCTGGCGAGGCCCAACGCCCGGGCGAGGGCATTCACGCCCCCTGCCCGCTCGATCGCCCTGGAAAGGCCCGAATCCCGCATGACGCTGACGCTAGCCAAAACCCTGCAGGGTTGCAAGGTAAATCCTGACAGGCAAAGCCTAGCGTGGTACCCCCCAACGCCGCATGACCAGCCCGTAGAGCCGCGGCCCGATCAGCGCGAGCGCCGCCAGGATCAGGATCGCGAGGCTGCCCGGGCGGGTCACGAAGGTGGTCCAGTCGCCCTCGCTGATGGTCATGGCCTGGCGCAGGGCCTGCTCGGCCATGGGCCCCAGGATCATGCCGATCACCACCGGCGCCACCGGGAAATCGAAGCGGCGCATGAACATGCCGATGATCCCGATGCCGTAGAGCAGCAGTAAATCGGTGATGGAGTTCGAGATGCCGTAGGTGCCGATCGTCGCGAAGACCAGGATGCCCGCATAGAGCTGCGGCGTCGGGATCTTCAGGATCCTCACCCAGAGTCCGATCAGCGGCAGGTTCAGCACCACCAGCATCACATTGGCGATGAAGAGGCTCGCGATCAGCGTCCAGACCAGCTCGGCCTGGGTCTGGAAGAGCAGCGGCCCCGGCTGGATGCCATAGCTCTGGAAGGCCGAGAGCATGATGGCCGCCGTCGCGCTGGTCGGCAGGCCGAGGGTCAGCATGGGCACCAGGATGCCCGCCGCCGCCGCGTTGTTGGCCGCCTCCGGCCCGGCGACGCCCTCGATGGCGCCCGTCGTGCCGAATTCATGCGCGTGCTCGGGCGCGACCAGCTTCCGCTCGGCGTAGTAGCTCAGCATGGTCGGCATCTCGGTGCCGCCGGCCGGCATCACGCCGAAGGGGAAGCCCAGCCCTGCGCCGCGGATCCAGGGCCAGAAGCTGCGCTTCAGGTCGGATTTCGAGAGCCAGAGGCTGCCCACCGGCATCACCTGGATCTTTCCCTCGACATGGTGCCAGGCCATGTACAGCGCCTCGGCGACGGCGAAGAGCGCGACCGCCACCAGCACCACGTTCACCCCGTCGAAGAGCTCGGGCAGGCCGAAGGTCATGCGCGGCTGGCCGGTCTGCAGGTCGATGCCGACGAGGCCGAGGGAGAGGCCGAAGAACAGGCTGATCATCCCCCGCAGCGCCGAGCCGCCCAGAACGGCGGACACCGTGACGAAGCAGAGCAGCATCAGGGAAAAATACTCGGCCGGCCCGAGCAGCAGGGCGAAGTCGACGACGACCGGCCCGAGGAAGGCGATGCCCAGCGTGCCCACCACGCCGGCCACGAAGCTGCCGATGGCGGCGGTCGCCAGCGCGGGCCCGGCCCGGCCGTTGCGCGCCATCTTCGCACCCTCGAGCGCGGTGATGATCGAGCCCGACTCGCCCGGCGTGTTCAGCAGGATGGAGGTGGTGCTGCCGCCGTACATCGCCCCGTAGAAGACGCCGCAGAACAGGATGAAGGCGCCCGTCGCGCTCACTTGGTAGGTGATGGGCAGCAGCAGCGCGATGGTCAGCGCCGGCCCGATGCCCGGCAGCACGCCCACCGCCGTGCCGAGGAAGCAGCCGAGCAGGGCCCAGCCGAGGTTGCTCAGGCTGAGAGCATGCGAGAAGCCCAGCTGAAGTCCGTTGATCGCTTCCATCAGACGGGCTCCTGACCCATGAGCCGCAGGATGAAGCCTTCGAGCAGCCCCGCCCCGATATTCACGCCGAGCCCCTGCACGAAGAGGAACCAGACCAGCAGGGTCAGCGGCAGGGCGATCAGCAGGTCGCGCGCCATGGAGCGGCTGCCGAAGGCCGCGGCCACCAGCACGAACTGCGCCGATGCCGCGATGGAGAAGCCGGCCGGGCCGATGAGGATCAGGTTCGCGACCAGCCCGGCGAAGAGGAAGCCCAGCGCCCGACGGTTGGGCGGCCTGGCCTCGGTCAGCTCGGCGATCCCGTGCGACCAGCCGCCGCGCATGGCGGCCCCGACCAGCCCGGCACCCAACGCCGTCAGCCCGGCCGCGACGACGTAAGGGATCGCCTTGGGGCCGACCTGGGCATAGAGGGGCGAGACGGGAATGGCCCAGGCCTGCCAAAATCCGATCATGCCGAAGCCCAGGACGGCGAGCCCGGCGAACAGGTCGGGCAACGGAATACGGGATGTCATTGAGCCTCGCGCGTTTCCTCTGTTCCCGTGTCTTGGCAGCTTGGCGGAAAGAGTCACCTGTCCGAAACATGGCATTGCTGTCATGTGGTGACAGTCGCGCTCACCGGGTTCAGGTTGCGGGCATGAATCCCGATGCCGCAACTATCATCGGCCTCTACGAGCGACATGCCGCCGCCTTTGACGCGCAACGGGGGAAGAGCCTCTTCGAGCGGGGCTGGCTGGACCGCTTCACGGCCCTGGTGCCACCGGGTGGCGCGGTGCTGGACCTGGGCTGCGGCTCCGGCGAGCCGATCGCGCGGCACCTTGTGGAGTCCGGCTTCGAGGTGACGGGGGTGGATTCGTCGCCCGCCCTGATCGCGATGTGCCGGGCGCGCGTCCCCGCCCATCACTGGCAGGTGGCCGACATGCGCGGCCTGGCGACCGGCCGGCGCTTCGGCGGCCTCCTCGCCTGGAACAGCTTCTTCCATCTGGACCACGAGGATCAGCGCCGCATGTTTCCCG
>JAQGHZ010000150.1 GCA_028291485.1 Rubritepida sp.
CCCGGTCCGAGCCGGCCTCGCAGGAGCCGCCGGCCCTGCCGCCCGTCGCGACCACGCCGCTCTTCAATCCGCGCGGGGCCAGCTTCCCCGCGCCGGTGGCGGCGCCCGTGCGCCGCATCCCGGCGGATAGCGGCCCCTTCGCGCCTCTCCAGCAGGCCGACGCGCCTGTTGCGGCCGCGCCGGTCGCTGCCGCCCCGGTCGCCTCCGCCCCGGTCGCCTCTGGCCTGCCGGCGGTCGCGCCGCGGGCCGCGGCGAATGACGGGCTGCCGCCGATCCAGCTCCCGCCCGCCGCCGTGACTTCTCCGGCCGGCCGCATCGTCGCGGCGCCCGCGCCCTCCTATGGCGCCTCGGTGCCGAGCCCGCTGGCGCTGCCGACCGCCAGCTCCGCGCTGGCGCCGATCGCGAGCCCGCTCCGCCCGATACCGGCCGCGGCCGCTGCCCCCCATCCGAACGCCCCGCCGCCGGGCTTCTTCAGCTCCCCCGGCCGGTAAGCGCCCCCACCGAAGACGCTCAGTCGTAGACCTGGCTGAGCGTCTCGGCGACGAGGCAGGGGCGCGGTTGGCCCTCGAGTTCCATCTCGCTCTCCACCGTCAGGCGCACGCCGCCCTGGATGGGATCGCAGGCCTTCAAGGTGGAGTGCAGCCGCACGCGCGAGCCGGCCGGGACCATCGCCGTGAAGCGCACCTTGTTGGTGCCGTAGTTGATGCCGCGCGACTTCTGCTTGATGGCGTAGATCGTCGGCCCCAGCCGCGGCAGCAGTGAGAGCGTCAGGAAGCCATGGGCGATGGTCTTGCCGCCCGGCATCTCCTTCTTCGCCCGCTCCACGTCGACGTGGATCCACTGGTGGTCGCCCGTGGCCTCGGCGAAGAGGTCGATGGTCTTCTGGTCGACCGTGAACCAGTCGCTGGTGCCGAGCTTCTTGCCGACCCAGTCGGCCATGTCGGCGGGCTTCTCGATCTCGAGCATGTCGTTCCTTCCCGGATGCGTTCGCCCGAGACTGCCGCGCAAGATCGGGAAGGACCAGCCCTCAGGGACGGATCGGCTGGAACTGGAAGTGCGGCACCGTGTCCAGCACCGGCGGCTTCCGGTGCGCGGCCTTGTAGCGCTCCGTCAGGTAGGCGGCCCCGCCGATTGCGACGAAGGCCCCCACGAAGATCACGAAGACCACCAGGCCCATGCGCCAGGCGCCCCAGGGCTTCGGAACGATATACGGCTTCCGCGCGATCCAGCCGCTGGCCGTGAAGGTTCGGGCCGCGGATTCCTCCAGCCCGGCGACGATCCCGGCCAGCGGCGCCTCCGGCCGAGGCCCGTCATGGCCGTATTCGGAAGTGACCTGGTAGGTGCCGCGCTCTAGGTCGAGCGCGGCCGAGAGCGCCCCGCCCTCGTGATAGCGCCGGAAGCCCAGCCGGACCTGGCGCGGCGCCGGGAAATCGACATTGGCATCCCAATCGGTGTTCCAGAGGTCCAGCACCACGCGCCCGGTCGGGACGTCGATCACGCGCGGGGAATAGACCCATCGCGAATTGCCCCATTCCACCGCCTCGATCTCCACGCGGATCAGGCCGTCCGGCGCGAGGCGCAGCATCCGCGGCTTGGGCTCGAGCGCGGCGAGGCGCGCCGCCTCCACCACCCCGGCCAGCTCCGCCAGCGGCCGGTCCGGCCCTCCCCTGTCCTGGTCGCGGAAGGACCGCGCCTCCGGGTCGAGGCGAAGGAGGCTGTCGCGGGCGTTCAGCGAGAGGTGCAGGAAAAGGCTGCCATCGGGCTGCGGGATCACGCGGCTCCGGAACCAGGCCGAGCCGTCGGCCAGCACCTCGCCCGTCGCGCCGTCGAGGACCAGGGCCGAGGCGGCGATGCCGTCGTAGCGGTCGTGGATCGTCTCGCCGAGGCTGTACTCGTAGCGGATGGCGCCGTTGGCCGAGGAGCCGCGGGCCGTCTCGGTCTCGGGCGTGGACACGTAGAAGCCCCAGACGCCGTTGGAGAGCTCGCCGGCGGCGAAGCGGACCATGCCCGGGCCGGTGCCGATCTCGAAGACCTCGTAGCGATGGATCTGCTTCGGATGCGCCGGGTGCGGCAGGTGCACCGGCTCTCCCGCCGGGCGCCACTCCTCCGCCCAGACGTCGCGGCCGCCGAGGGCCAGCCCATCCTTCGCGAAGCCGACATGGGCGCTGCGCCAGCCGGCCATGAAAAGAGGCGGCGGCTGGGGCGGCGTCCGCGGGCCCAGGGAGCGCGGGGCGAACGGCGCGGACCGTGGCGCTTCGGCGACCGGGATGCGGCGCCGGAACATCCGGCGGAACAGGAAACCGGTCCCGATGCCGATCAGGCAGACCACCGCCCAGGGCGGCGCCAGGAGCGGGCTGATCAGCATGAAGCCGTAGAGCGCGTTTCCAAGCCCGTAGCTGCCGGCAGGGCGGGTGACGGCCTCCCAGGCGAGGACGCCGACATAGCCGATCACCGGCGATACCACCCAGAGGAGGATGGTGCGCCCCAGCCAGCGCCGGGGCATCGCGGGGATCAGGATCATCGGGAGGGCCAGCGCGACGATCGCGATGACGACCTCGAAGTTCGACAAGTTGGGCACCGCGTCCTTTCCCGATCAGCCTTGGCGGGCGGCTGATCCGGGCGTCAGGCCGGTGCGGCCCGAAGCGGTCGGAGCTTAATCCTCCAGCCCCACGAGGCTACGCGCAAAGTCGCGCGCCTCGAAAGGCCGCAGATCGGCGGCCTTCTCGCCCACGCCCACGGCATGGACCGGTAGGCCGAACTCCTGCGCCAGCGCCACCACCACCCCGCCCTTGGCCGAGCCGTCGAGCTTGGTCACCACGAGGCCGGTGATGTCCACCATCTCCTTGAAGACGCGCACCTGGCTGACGGCGTTCTGGCCCGTGGTCGCGTCCAGCACGAGGAGCGTGGAATGCGGCACGGCGTCGTCCCCGCGCTTGAGCACACGCACGACCTTGCGCAGCTCCTCCATCAGCGCGGTCTTGTTGTGCAGGCGTCCGGCGGTGTCGACGAGGAGCACGTCCACACCCGCCGCCCTGGCGTCGCGCAGCCCGTCGAAGGCGAGGCCGGCGGCGTCGGCGCCCATCTTGGCGGGCGCCACGACGTGCGCGCCCGTGCGCTCGCCCCAGATCTGGAGCTGCTCCACCGCGGCGGCCCGGAAGGTGTCGCCGGCGACCATCCAGACCTTGAGGTCCTCGGCGCGGTATTGCTCCGCGAGCTTGGCGATGGTGGTGGTCTTGCCGGTGCCGTTCACGCCGACGACCAGCACGACATGCGGCGCATGGGCGGGCTCGATGACCAGGGGCCGGGCGACGGGGGCGAGGATGGCGGCGATCTCGTCCGCCAGCGCCGTCTTCACCTCCTCGTCCGTGACCTCGCGGCCGAACTTGGTGCGCCGGAAGCTCTCCACGACGCGCCCGGCCGCGGAGACGCCGAGATCGGCGCCGATCAGCATCTCCTCCAGCTCCTCCAGCGCCGCATCGTCCAGCTTGCGCTTGAGGAAGACGGTACCGATGGCGTCGGTGAGCTTGGCTGTCGAGCGGGACAGGCCCTGCTTGAGCCGCGCGAAGAAGCCCAAGGGTGACCCGGTGGGGGCTGCCGGCGGTTCGCGCACGGGCGCGTTGGGAATGTCCGGCGGGATCTCCAGCGGCGGCGGCTCCCGGATGGGCTCCGGCACCGGCGTTGGCGTCTCGGGCGGGGGGGGGATCTGGATGGGCTCCGGCGGCGCGGGCGGCACTTCGGGCGAGGAGGGCGGCGGCACGTCGCTCGCCTTGCCCTCACCCGCCTTGCCGGTGAGCTTTCCCCAGAGATCGCGCAGCGCCATCAGGCGGCCTCCTCGGCCATGAGCGCGAAGCGCTCCTCTCCAATCAGCATGCGGCCGTCCGAGGCCTTGATCCGGACGCGCAGAAGGGCGCCCCCCAAAGGGCCGCCCCCCAAAGGGCCCCTGGGCGCGGAGGCCAGCCGGACGGGCGCGAAATGCCGCGTGTGGCCCAGGCCGTCGGCCTCCATCAGCACCTCCTCGACCTGCCCGACGCGGGAGGCGAGGAAGCGCGCCCGCTGCACCTCGCCGGCCTGGCGCAGCCGCGCGGCCCGCTCGCGGCGGAGCGGCATCGGCAATTGGGGCATGCGGGCGGCGGGCGTGCCGGCCCGGGCGGAATAGGGAAAGACGTGCAGGAAGGCGAGTTGCGCCTCCGCCACCAGATCGGTCATCGCGCACAGCTGCTCCTCCGTTTCGGTCGGGAAACCGGCGATGAAGTCGGCCCCCAGCGCCACGTCAGGACGTAACGCGCGAGCACGGGTGGAAAGTTGCAGCAGGTCGGCGCGGGAATGGCGCCGGCGCATGCGCTTGAGGATCAGGTCATGGCCATGCTGGGCCGAGAGGTGGAGATGGGGCATCAGCCGCTCCTCCTCGGCAAAGACGGCCCAGAATTCGTCATCCAGCGCCGCCGGGTCCAGCGAGGAGAGGCGCAGGCGGGGCAGTTCCGGCACCTCGCGCAAGAGAGCGCGGATCAGCGCCGCGAGTTCCGGATGGCTGGCCAGGTCCACCCCGGTCAGCACCACCTCGGCATGGCGGGTGGCGAGGTCGCGCACGGCGGCGACGGCCTCGGCGATGGGCATGGCACGGGCCGGACCCCGCCCCTGCGGGATGATGCAGAAGGTGCAGGCATGGTCGCAGCCCTGCTGGACCGCGAGGAAGGCCCGCGTCCCGCCGCCGGCCGCGACGCCCATCGGCGTCTCGCGCAGGATCGGCGCCACGGGCGCGGACCAGGCCGCCGGATCCAGCTTCTGGCCATTGCCGATGACGCGGACCACGCCCGGCAGTTCCGCCCAGGCGCCGGGCGCGATCTGCGCGGCGCAGCCGGTCACCAGGATGGGTCGGCCGGGCTGCTCGCGCGCCGCGCGGCGGATGGCCTGGCGGGCCTGGGCCTCGGCCTCGCCCGTGACGGCGCAGGTGTTGACGATCAGCGCATCGGCAAAGCCGGCCCGCGCGGCGAGCGCGCGCATGGTCTCGCTCTCGGCGATGTTGAGCCGGCAGCCGAAGGTGATCGCATCGGCACCATATTCGCCCGGCCGATTCACGGCGCCGCGCCTCCGGCGCCCAAAGGGTCGAGCGGCTGGCGACCGGACGGGATCACAGGTCCAGCTCGCCCGTGAAGGACGTCGCGACCGGCCCGCTCATCAGCACATGTCCGTCCTCGCGCTGCTCGATCACGAGGTCGCCGCCGCCCGGGACGCTCACGGTGCAGCGGCTGTCGACCAGCCCGCGCCGGCGGGCATTCACCAGGGCCGCGCAGGCGCCCGATCCGCAGGCCAGCGTCAGCCCCGCCCCGCGCTCCCAGACGACCAGCCGCAGATGCGTGCGCGAGAGGACCTGCGCGAAACCGATATTCGCGCGCTCGGGCAGCAGCGGATCGTGCTCCAGGCCCGGACCGATGCGGGGAATGTCCAGCGCGCCGAGGTCATCGACAAAAAAGGTCGCATGCGGGTTGCCCATGGAGCAGCAGGCCGCGTCCGACACGCCCTCGGCCGCGAGCGGCACGTGCAGCGTGTCCATCTCGCGCGCCAGCGGCACGTCCCGCCAGCCCAGGCGCGGCGGGCCCATGTCCACGCGGACGGTGCCGTCGGGCAGAAGGTCGGCCGCGAGCTCGCCGGCGATGGTGCGGATGGCGATGTGCGTCTTGCCGGTCTCGGCCAGGACCAGCGAGGCCGCGCAGCGCGTCCCGTTGCCGCAGGCGCCGGCCTCGGACCCATCCGAATTGTGGAAGCGGATGAAGAGATCGGCGTCCCGGGCCGGCTCCAGCGTCACCAGCTGGTCGAAGCCGACCCCCCGGTGCCGGTCGCCGATGAGGCGCACCGCCTCCTCGCTCAGTTCGAGCGGACTGGCGCGCGCATCCAGCACGACGAAGTCGTTGCCCAGCCCATGCATCTTGCGGAACGGAAGCCTCATGCAGGGCATATAGGCGCAGTAGAGGGTTGAGGCGAAGAGGCCGGCGTCCTAACTCCCGCGCATGAGACGCGCATCTTCCCTCCTTCTGGTCGCCGTCCTCGCGGGCTGTGCACCGACCTATTCCGCCGACGAGTACGCCTCCAGGGCCGTGCAGCAGGCCAATGCCGTGCAGCAGGGCATCATCGCCGGCTCGCGGCGGGTGGCCGTCTCGGCGGACGGCACGACCGGCGCGGCCGCAGGCGCGGCGGCGGGCGGCGCCATCGGC
>JAQGHZ010000153.1 GCA_028291485.1 Rubritepida sp.
GTTGGAGCAGACCTCCTTGTAGACCTGGAAGCCGCGCTGCGCGGCCGCCCGGTCGAAGGTGCCGAAGACGCGATTGAAGCTGAAGCCGGCATCGGGCGGCTCAGGCGTCGCGTGGGAGTCGTCGGCCGCAAAGGCGGGTGCGGCGCCGAGAAGGCCAGCGACGAGGAGAAGGGCCTGGATCTTACGCATGGTTCAGGCCTTTTCCATCGGCTTGGCGGGAGCGCCGCCCGGGAGGGGGCCGGCACCCAGCGCCCTTTTCCCGAGCACCGCGACGGCGATGCTCTCGGGCAGCGGCAGCGGGCGCTCGAAGCGGCCGAGCAGCGGCAGGGCGACCAGGAACCAGGCGAAATAGATCATGGTCGCGATCTGGCTGATGAAGACGTAGGGCTGCTCCGCCGGCTTGCCGCCGCACCACATCAGGACGAAGAAGTTGATCGTCCAGATGAGGAACAGGATGCGGCTGAAGGGCCGGAAGCGCATCGAGCGGACCTTGGAGGTATCGAGCCAGGGCAGCACGAAGAGCAGCATGATCGAGCCGCCCATCAGCGCCACGCCGCCGAGCTTGTCCGGCACCGCGCGCAGGATCGCGTAATAGGGCAGGAAGTACCATTCCGGCACGATGTGCGTCGGCGTCACCATCGGGTTCGCGGGGATGTAGTTGTCCGCATGGCCCAGGTAGTTCGGCGCGAAGAAGACCAGCACCGCGAACACCATCAGGTACACGACCATGCCGACGCTGTCCTTGATCGTGTAGTAGGGATGGAAGGGCAGCGTGTCCTGCGGGCCCTTGGGCTCGATGCCCAGCGGGTTGTTCGAGCCGGTGATGTGCAGGGCGGCGATGTGCAGGAACACCACGCCCACGATCACGAAGGGCAGCAGGTAGTGCAGCGAGAAGAAGCGGTTCAGCGTCGGGTTGTCGACCGAGAAGCCGCCCCACAGGTAGGTCACGATGGTCTCGCCCACCAGCGGGATGGCGCTGAAGAGGTTGGTGATGACGGTGGCGCCCCAGAAGGACATCTGGCCCCAGGGCAGCACGTAGCCCATGAAGGCCGTGGCCATCATCAGCAGGAAGATCACCACGCCCAGCATCCAGAGCAGCTCGCGCGGCGCCTTGAAGGAGCCGTAGTACATGCCGCGCCAGATGTGGATATACACCACGATGAAGAACATCGACGCGCCGTTGGCGTGCATGTAGCGGATCATCCAGCCGAAGTTCACGTCGCGCATGATGCGCTCGACGCTGTCGAAGGCCAGGGTGACATGCGGCGTGTAGTGCATCGCGAGCACGATGCCGGTCACGATCATGATCACGAGATTGACCATGGCGAGCGCGCCGAAATTCCAGAAGTAGTTGAAGTTCCGCGGCGTCGGGAAGACGCCGTATTCCTTCTGCATCATGGTGAACACCGGCATGCGCTGGTCGACCCAGCGGATGACGGGGTTCGTGAACTGAGAGTCGTGCAGGCCGCCGGCCATGTTGCTCGTCCTCTAGAAGTTGCGGCGTGGGCGGCGCGGCGTCATGCCGGTCGCCCGGGATCTGTCAGCCGATGCGAACGGCGGTGTCGGAGGTGAAGGCGTAGCCCGGCACGTGCAGGTTCAGCGGCGCCGGACCTTTCCGGACGCGGGCCGAGGTGTCGTAGTGGCTGCCGTGGCAGGGGCAGAACCATCCGCCGTAGTCGCCCTTCGGGTCGGTCGGCTTCTGGCCGAGCGGGATGCAGCCCAGATGGGTGCAGACGCCGACAACGATGAGCCACGGCGCACGCTGCACGCGGGATTCGTCGGTCGCCGGATCCTTGAGCTCGTTCATCGGCACGGCGCGGGCGGCGGCGATCTCTTCCTCGGTGCGGTGACGCACGAAGACGGGCTTGCCGCGCCACACCACGGTGATGGCCTGGCCGACCGCGACGGGCCCGATGTCGACGTCGGTGCTGGCCAGCGCCAGGACGTCGCGGGCCGGGGCCAGCTGGGAGATGAAGGGCCAGATGATGGCGCCGGTGCCCACCGCGGCGAAGGCCGCGGCCGAGAGCTTGAGAAAGTCCCGCTTGGTCGCGCCCGGGTGGTCCCCGTGCGTCCCAGGCGTTGCCAGCGCGTCAGCCATTCAGGTCACCTCTCTGCCCATCCGTCGAAATTCCGGATGAAACCCTTGATCCCCGGGGCTTTGGGCACGCGTCGCCCTGGCCCCGGAGGCCTGCGTGCCTATTACGGTCGGTTTGGGAAAGTGGCAACCGCGCCGCAGCTAAAGAACGCGCAATTGGCTCCGTGGCTTGGGGATTTCACGCCCATGCAAAGCCCGTCCTGCCCGTTGACCGTGCGAGGGTGCCGATTCGTTGCGCAACCGTCCCCCTCGCGGCAAGCGGCGTGCGATGCGATAGGCTCGGCATCATGACCGAGCCCCTCTCGCATCCTCTCGCCGCCGCCGCGGAGGCCTGGTTCGCCCAGCTCCGCAACCGGCTCTGCGCCGCCTTCGAATCGAACGAGGACGCGCTGTCCTCCGGTCCGCATGCCGGCCTGCCGGCCGGCCGCTTCACCTATACGCCCTGGCAGCGGCCGGAAGGCGGCGGCGGCACCATGGGTGTGATGCGCGGCCGGGTCTTCGAGAAGGTCGGCGTGAACATCTCGACCGTGCACGGCGAGTTCTCGCCGGAGTTCCGCGCCCAGATCCCCGGCGCGGAGGAGGATCCGCGATTCCTCGCGACCGGCGTCTCGCTAGTGGCGCATCCCCGCTCGCCCCGCGTGCCGACGGCGCACATGAACACGCGCTTCATCGTGACGAGGAAGGCCTGGTTCGGCGGCGGCGGGGACATCACGCCGATGAACATGACGGCGCCGGAGAGCCTGGAGGACGCGGCCTTCTTCCACGCCGCCTTCCAGCAGGCCTGCGATCTCCACGACCCCACCTACTATCCGCGCTTCCGGCAATGGTGCGACGAGTACTTCTACCTGCCGCACCGCAAGGAGACCCGCGGCCTCGGCGGCATCTTCTACGACTGGCTGGGGGATCGGACGCCCGGGCAGGGCATCGAGGCGGATTTCGCCTTCACGAAGGATGTCGGCCTCGCCTTCCTGGGGGCCTACCCCGCCATCGTCGCGAAGCGGATGCACGAGGAATGGACGCCCGAGGAGCGGCAGCATCAGCTCCTGCGGCGTGGGCGCTACGTGGAGTTCAACCTCCTGCACGACCGCGGCACCATCTTCGGGCTGAAGACGGGGGGGAATGTGGAGGCGATCCTGATGTCCCTGCCGCCGGAG
>JAQGHZ010000154.1 GCA_028291485.1 Rubritepida sp.
CGGGGCCTGCCCTACCGCCTGCTGGAGGACCGCCTGCACGCCAATGCCGGGCAGGTGACGCTCACCTACATCTTCCTCCCCGACGAGAGCACCTTCCCGGCCTTCTTCGCCGCCGCCCTGGTCGCCCGCCTCTCCGCCGAGTTCTGCATCCCGCTGACCGAGAGCAGCACCCGCGCCTCCATGCTCTTCGACCAAGCCGAGGCCGAGCTGCGCGCCGCGCGCCGCGCCGACAGCCAGCAGGCCACGACGCGCGCGATCGACGGCTTCCCGCTCATCCAGGCGCGGGGCTGAGCCCATGGCCGCCTCCCGCCAGATCAAGGCGAGCTTCACCGCGGGCGAGCTCGCCCCCGAGCTGCTCGGCCGCAGCGACCTGCGCGCCTATGCCAACGGCGCCCGGCGCCTGCGCAACGTCTTCATCCAGCCCACCGGCGGCGTGACGCGCCGGCCGGGGCTGCGCCACGTCGCGAGCCTGCCGGGCCTCGCACGGCTGCTCGCCTTCGAGTTCAACACGGAGCAGACCTACCTCCTCGTCTTCACCCACGGCGCCTTCCGCGTCTTCCTCGGCGACGCGCTGGTGGCGCAGGGGGCCGCGGCCTGGGCCACCGGGCAGCTGCCGCAGCTGGCCTTCACGCAGAGCGCGGACACGCTGCTGATCTGCCATCCGGATCTGCCGCCGCAGCGGCTGACCCGCAGCAGCCACACCGCCTGGACGCTCGCCGACTGGAGCTGGATCAACGCGCCGACCTTCCGCTTCGCCGCGCCCGATATCGCGCTCACGCCAAGCGGGATCTCGGGCAGCGTGACCGTCACGGCCTCGGCCGCGGTCTTCTCCGCGCCGCAGCTCGGCTCGCCCTTCCGGCTGCGCGGCCGGCGCGGGACGATCACCTCCGTCGCTTCGCCGACCCAGGCGACGCTGGCCCTCTCCGAGAACCTGCCGGATACCCAGGCCAGCACCGACTGGGAGGAGGCGGCCTTCAGCTGGGCCCGGGGCTTTCCCGTCGCCGCCTGCTTCCACCAGGACCGCCTGGTCATCGGCGGCTCTCGCGACCTGCCGAACCGCCTCTGGTTCTCGCGCTCCGGCTCGCTCTTCGACTTCGACAAAGGCACCGGCCTCGACGACCAGGGCATCGAGTTCGGGCTGTTCTCCGATCAGGTGAACGCGATCCGCGCCGTCTTCTCCGGCCGGCACCTCCAGGTCTTCACCACGGGCGGCGAATGGATGGTCACGGGCGATCCGCTCACGCCGTCGTCGATTCAGCTCAACCGGCAGACGCGCATCGGCAGCAGCCCGTCGCGGATGATCCAGCCGGTGGACGTCGACGGCAGCACCATCTTCGCCGCCCGGAGCGGCAAGGCGATTCACGAATTCGCCTATACCGACGTGCAGCAGGCCTACCAGTCGAACGACCTCGGCATGGTCGCGCAGCACATCATCCGCAATCCCGTCGCCATGGCCTACGATCAGGCGCAGCGCCTGCTGCACGTGGTCATGGAGGATGGCGGCATGGCGACGCTGACCCTCTTCCGCAACGAGGAGGTGACGGCCTGGACCCTGCAGCAGACCGCAGGCGCCTTCCGCGGCGTCGCCGAGCTCGACGGGCGCGTCTTCGTCGCGGTGGAGCGCAACAGCATCGTCCGGCTGGAGCGGTTCGAGGCCGGCTTTGGTCTCGACGCGGCGCTGGACGGCATCAATGCCGCGCCGCAGGACCATTGGAGCGGGCTCTCGCACCTGGAGGGCATGACCGCCGGCATCCTGGCCGATGGCGCGCCGCGCGACGACGCACAGGTTTCCGAGGCGGCGGTGAACATCGACCCGCCGGCGAGCAGCGTGCAGATCGGGCTGCGCTTCGCGCATGAGATCGAGCCGCTGCCGCCCGAGATGTTCACCGCGGCCGGCGCGCGCTCGGCGCCGCTGCGGCTGGTCTCGGTGGGCTTCCGCCTGCTGGAGACCGCGGCGCTGGACGTGGATCTCGGCCGCGGCCCATCCCCCGTCTCATTCCGCCGGCTGGACACGCCGATGCTCGATGCGCCGCCGCCGCGCTTCAGCGGCGACATCAGGCTGTCGGCCCTCGGCTGGCGGCGCGACGCGATGCGGCCGCTGTGGCGGATCGTCGGCGACGTGCCGCTGCCGCTCACGCTGCTTTCCGTCACCACCGACATGAGGACGACCGACTGATGGCCGCCATGGGTTCCCTCGCGACGCTCGCCTCGGCCGGCGTCGGGCTCTACACGCAAAATCGCGCCGCGCAACAGGCCGCGAAGACGCAGCGCGCACAGGTCGATGTCTCGCAGCAGCAGGAGGTGGCGCGGCAGCAGCAGCTCACACTGCAGCAGCAGGCCGAGCAGCGTGCGCGTGGCGAGCAGGTGGCGCGAACGGTGGCCTCCGCGCGCACCCGGCTCGCCGCCGGCGGGCTCTCCGCCAATGACGGATCGGCCGCGACTGTGACGGAAGGTCTGCAGGCCGATGCAGCCGCGAGCCAGGCCGACAGCGACGCCATCTTCCGTGCGCGGCTGACCTCCGGGCGCGCTTCGCTGCTTAATCCGGATGGCTCGCTGACGAGCGTGCTGCGCGCCGTGCCGACCTTCGGCAGGGCGCTGCGAAACCTTCTGGACTGAGTCCGATCGTCCCAGGCCACTTCGGCCGGGGGCGTGAATCGGCCTCTCAGATATGCGCGCGCGAGCGCCCCACCCCCTCGATTTCCGGAGTAAACGATGCCCGAGCACATCCGCATCGGCGATATCGCGCCGCGCGTGCACTACGTCGCCGACGGCGTGCAGACAGGGTTCACCTACCCCTTCCCGATCTTCGACGCCGGCGACATCGCCCTGCTGCGCGACGGCGTGCCCTCGGGCTTCGGCTTCACTGTCGAGGGCGCGGGCAACTCCTCCGGCGGCACGATCCGCTTTGCCGAGGCCCCGGCCGCGGGCACCGACCTCACTCTCCTCCGCCGGCTGCCCATCGCGCGCGTGACCGATTTCCAGTCCAACGGCGTGCTGCGTGCGGCCACGCTGAACGACGAGCTGGACCAGCAGGTCGCCTCGCTGCAGGAGGTGCGCGACGACGCCTCGGGCGCGATCCGCCTCGACCTCTCGGAGCCGCCCTCGGGCATGGTGCTGCCGCTGCGCGACGCGCGCGCCGACAAGCTGCTGGGCTTCGACGCCACGGGCGAGGTCACCGTCTATGGCCGCACCGGTACCGTCGCCGCGGTCTTCCCCGGCGCGATCCCGCGCAGCGTGGAGGACAAGCTGGCCGAGGCGCTGACCGCGCGCGACTTCGGCGCGGTGGGCGACGGCATCGCCGATGACGGGCCGGCGCTGCAGGCCGCGATGAATGCCGCCGGTTCGGCGGGCCTCTACCTGCTGATCGGCGAGGGCACCTTCCGCACCACCATGCCGCTGATGCTGCCGGGCAGTGCCGTGGGCCTCACCATGCAGGGCAGCCTGCTCTATGCCGGCCCCGGCGGCCAGGCGGCGCTGACCATCGGCGACGGCGGGGCGGTGCGCAACGCGACCAAGATCTACCAGGGCATCCGCGTGGTGCGCGCGACGATCAGCGACTGGACCAACTTCAACGACATCGGCGTGGTCCTGCGGAACATGGATTCCAGCACGATCGAGGTCCGCCATGTCGAGGGCTTCACCATCGGCATCCGCACGCTCGGCGTGGAGCGGGGCTTCGAGGACAGCAACCTCTTTCTCGGCCGCATCATCAACAACTGCGTGGGCCTCGACATCCACTGCCAGACGGCGTCGGCCTGGAACACCTCGGTGCGCTACCATGGCGGCCACTTCGCGGTGGCGAGCGCGCTCTACCCGGCCGTGAGCCGCTACGGCATCCGCTTCTCCGCCGAGCCCGGCGCCTACATCGCGCACAACCGCCACGTCTTCTTCGGCCCGGCCTTCGAGCTCCAGGCGCGCGACCGGCCGGCGATCCTGGGCGTGCCCTTCCTCTCCGAGGTGAGCAGCCGCGCGGTCCTCGCCTACGGCATGCGCATGGAAGGCTGCTCGCCCTATGCCGCCTACCACACGGGCAATGCGCAGGATCATGTCTACGAGGTCGCCTGGGCGAGCCAGGGCTACCTGGTCGACGTGCTCTACGCCCCCACCTCCGCGCGTGTCGGCGCGGTGGTGCGCGCGTTGCACCAGGCGGCCGCGCATCGCGAGTTCAGCCGCGAGATCGGCGGCGTGCCGAACCTGCGCGCCGCCGCCTTCCGCTGGAATGCGACGCAGACCGGTTTCGACAAGCTGGCCTGCCTCTCGAGCAATGTGAGCGGCGGCGCGGCCACGCTGGCCGACTTCGCCTTCCCCGGACTCGAGGATTACGTGCTGACGGATCGCGGCGTGATCCTGCCCGGCGGCCGCGGCCTGGGCTTCGTCGTGGATACCAGGCGGGCGAAGGAATTCGCGCTCGCGGTGGATGCGGACAATCCGCGCCTCGTCGTGCAGTGCTTCGACGCCGCGATGAACCTGCTGACCGATGCCTCGGGCCAGCTCGTCCGGGCTTCCGGCATGTCGGTGCAGTGGAATGCGGCCGCGCATTGGTGGCAGGGATCGGCCGACATGACGGATGCGGATCTCACGCGCCTGCAGGTCGTGCGGCTGGAATGGGTCGTGGCCTATGCCATCATCGGCGTGGCGCGCATCGGCACGGATTACGAGGTGCGCGCCATGCGCCTCTCGACCGATCCCTCGGTCTCGCCGCCGCTGCTCTACGGACTGCCCGACCTGCGGCACGGCGCGCGGGAGCTGAAGGCCCAGGCCGACTGGGATCCGCCCTCCATCGCGACCGGCGGCACGGCCCAGCTCAACGTCACGCTGAACGGCGCGCGGCCGGGCGACTTCGCGCAGGCGGCCTATAGCCTCGCGACCTCGGGCGTCGTCTTCCTCGCACAGATCGGCGCGCAGGACGTGGTGACCGTCACGGCCTGGAACCGCACCGGCGCGCCGGTGGACCTCAATGCGGGCACGGTGCGCGTGCGGGTGGTGAAGTCTTGAAGCGGCGCAAGCCGGCCCGTCCCGCAACGGAGCCCGAGCTGGGCCCGGCCGTCGCCAAGGTGATGGCCGAGTACATGGGCTTCCTCGATGCGCCGCACGAGGAGGACGGGACCGACCCCAAGGCCTTCGGCGCCAGGCATACGGCGGCGAAGACGGCGCTCTCGCACATCGAGCAGCTCCTGAAGCTCTCCGGCGCGCCGGAGGACCAGGCGGCGGAGAAGCTCGGCGCCTGCCGCGCGATGCTGGGCGATGTGCGCCAGGAGATCGGAGACCTTCCAGGGGACGAAGCAGAGGAGATGCCCAGCGATGACGACGGAGACCCCGGCTGACCTCCTGGAATTCGTCTGGGTCTGGAACCGCCTCCAGGGCCAGTCCACACCGCCGGTGCATCGCCGGATCCTGCGCTGGATCGAGCACGAGCAGGCGTCGCGGCGCCTGCTGCTCATGGCCTTCCGCGGTTGCGGCAAGTCCACGCTGATCGGGTTGTTCTGCGCCTGGTCGCTGTACCGGCACCCGGAGCTGCGCATCCTCGTCCTCGCGGCCGAGCAGTCGCTGGCGGGCAAGATGGTGGGGCATGTCCGCCGCATCATCGAGCGCCATCCGCTCTGCGAGGCGCTGCTGCCGGAGGGCGACGAGGCCTGGGCGGCGGATCGCTTCACCGTCGCGCGGCCCGGTGCGCTGCGCGATCCCTCGATGCTCGCCCAGGGGCTGCAGGGCAACATCACCGGCGCGCGCGCGGAGCTCGTGATCTGCGACGACGTGGAGGTCGCGGGCAATTGCGACACGCCGGGCAAGCGGATCGACCTGCGCGAACGGCTGGCGGAGACGGAGTTCGTGCTCACGCCGGGCGGCACCATCCTCTATGTCGGCACGCCGCACACGGAGGAAAGCCTCTACCGGCCCGGCGACGCCTTCCTCGCCGGCTATCGCCGCCTGGAGGTGCCGATCGAGAATGCGAATGGTGCGAGCGCCTGGCCGGAACGCTTCTCCGAGGACGCCATCGCCGCGCTGCGGAACCGGGTCGGCCCGCTGCACTTCGCGCGGCAGATGCTGCTGCAACCGATGGCCGCGGATGCGGGGCGTCTCGATCCCGCACTGCTGCTGCGCTACCCGGAGGAGACGGAGTATCGCGAGGCCAATGGCCGCGCGCAGCTCTGGCTGCTCGGGCGGCGGATGGTCTCGGGCGGCGGCTTCTGGGATCCTTCCTTCGGGCGCGTGGAGGGCGGAGACGGCTCGGTTCTGGCGGCGACCTACACGGATGGCGAGGGCGGGCACTACCTGCACCACCTCGCCTGGATCACCCAGCGCGCCGATGCGCCCGACGATCCGGCGACGCAGCAATGCCGCCAGGTGGCCGAGCTCGCGCGCGAGCTGCATCTGCCGGTGCTGCGCGTGGAGACCAACGGGCTCGGCCGCTTCCTGCCCGCGCTGCTGAAGCGCGAGCTGGCCCGCGCCGGCGCCGCCTGCGCCGTGGTGGAGCACACGAGCCACCGCGCCAAGGCCGAACGCATCCTGGGGGCCTTCGATCCGCTGCTGGCCGCGCGCCGGCTGCATGTTCACGAGAGCGTCTTCCGGACCGGCTTCGTGCGCGAGATGGCCGAGTGGCGGCCCGACGTGCGCGGCGCTCGCGACGACGCGCTCGATGCCGTCTCCGGCTGCATCCTGGCCGAGGCGGTCCGGCTGCCGGCGCTGCCGCGGGTCGTCGCGCCGTCCTGGCGTGGAGGGTAGGCGATTCGCCCGGAGGCCGGTTGCATCGCGGAAAAGATCCGCGGAACCGGTCCGCCGGAATTCTCAAACCGCGTCAGAGCCCGTAAGCACTTCGGTCAAGTTGTGATGACGCGTCATTCCAGGGGCGAAAGCGTGCTTCTCAATCCTTTCGACGACCGGCCGTTTCGCGTCCCGTTGAAGGCGGCCGTGACCTTCGCGGCCCTGATCGCCTTCAACCTCGCGGCCTGGGCCTGGGCCTGGCTGGTCTTTTCCGACCGGCCCGCGCTCTTCGGCACGGCCGTGCTCGCCTATATGTTCGGCCTGCGCCACGCCTTCGACGCCGACCATATCGCGGCGATCGACAACGTGGTCCGCAAGCTGATGCAGGAGGGCAGGGCGCCCATCTCGGCGGGGTTCTTCTTCTCGCTCGGCCATTCCAGCATCGTCGTGCTGGCCTCGCTGGCGATCGCCGTCGCGGCGGCCGCGATGCAGGACCGGCTGGAGGAGTTCCACACGATCGGCGGCGTCATCGGCACCGCCGTCTCGGCGACCTTCCTGCTGGCGATCGGGCTGGCGAACCTCGTCGTCCTGCGTGGTGTCTGGGCTGCCTTCCGCCGGGCGCGGCGCGGCGAGAAGATCGTCGACGAGGACCTCGACATGCTGCTCGCCGGGCGCGGGCTGATCGCGCGGGTCTTCCGGCCGT
>JAQGHZ010000128.1 GCA_028291485.1 Rubritepida sp.
GTGAGGACCTGGCAGCGGCGATCCTCGCCACTCAGGCCTGAGGCTCCGCGGCAGGCTGTCATGCAAAGACAATTAGCCGCGCTAGATGTCGAGTTCCGGACCGTCCGGAATCCCCGCCGTTGTCTCCCAGCCCAGCCCCACCATCGCGATCGAGCGCTTTCCCCCGCGCTCGCTCCGCAGGACCACGGCCTTCTGCTCCTCCATCCAGGCCAGCAACCGGCGCGCCCGGCCCGCCGAGCGGGTGCCATAGGCGCGCGCGATCGTCGCATCCGACGGGCAGGGCAACCTCTCCAGCGCCGTCCGCGCCAGCAGGAGGTACACGCCCTGCGCGTCCTCCGGCAGCGCCTCGGCCCGGGCCACGGCCGCCTGCCAGTCCTCGCTCTCGGCCGCCTCGGGTGCGATCCCGGCCCGCGCGGTGGCCAGCATCCGGCGGAAGCTGGCCAGGTCGGGCGGCGCGTCGATCTCCTGGATCCGCAGCCGGACCAGGAAGTCCTGGTACAGCACGCCGGCCGGGCGGAAGGCGGCCTCCTCGTCGGCCAGCACCTGGCGCAGGGTGGCCTCGATCCGCGCCTTTCGCAGCTCGGCCTGCTCGGCCGTCAGGGGCTCGGGCGCCTCGGCCTGGTGCAGCGGCGGCGGCCGGAACTGCGCGAGCTGCAGCAGGATGTCCGGCGCTGGCGGCCGCGGGGCGCGGCGGGGCGCGGCGGGGCGGGCCTCGGGCTCAGGCCCATGCAGGATCAGCTCCCGTGTCTCCTGGGCCGAGGAGGGCATCGGCGGCGCCGACAGCTTCGGCCCGGCGCTGCGCGATTCCGTCTCGACCTCGCCGACCCGGATCGCGATCGGCCGACGCGACACGGCCGGGCCCAGTGCCACGAAATGCCCGCGCTCCAGGTCGCGGAAGGATTCCGCCTGCCGACGCTCCATGCCCAGCAGATCGGCCGCGCGGGCCATGTCGATGTCGAGGAAGGTGCGGCCCATCATGAAGTTGGAGGCCTCGGCGGCCACGTTCTTGGCCAGCTTGGCCAAACGCTGGGTCGCGATCACGCCCGCCAGCCCACGCTTGCGGCCGCGGCACATCAGGTTGGTCATGGCGCCAAGCGCCGCCCGCCGCGCCTCGTCCGAGGCCTCGCCGGCCATGGCGGGGGCGAAGAGCTGCGCCTCGTCCACCACCACCATCACCGGGCTCCAGGCGTCGCGATCGGCGTCGAAGAGCCCGCCGAGGAAGGCGGCCGCACAGCGGAGCTGGGCCTCGACCTCCACGCTGTCGAGGTTCAGTACCACCGAGACGCGGTGCCGCCGCGCCCGGTCGGCCGCACGGGCGAGGGTCGCCTCGGAATGGTCGGCGGCGTCGATGACGAGGTGGCCGAAGCGGTCCGCCAGGGTGACGAAATCGCCCTCGGGGTCGATGACCACCTGCTGCACCCAGGGCGCGCTCTGCTCCAGCAGCCGGCGCAGCAGGTGCGACTTTCCGGAACCGGAATTGCCCTGCACCAGCAGCCTCGTGGAGAGCAGCTCCTCCAGGTCGAGCGTTGCGGCCGCGCCCTGGCGCGTCTGGCCCATCTCGATCCCGATCGTCATGCGCGCTGTCCTACAGCCTCACGGCCGGAAGGGGCAGGGGCGGGTCGGCAATTTGCGATCCGGCGCGAATCGGGGGCCTGTCCCTGCACGAAACGGGAACGCCGTTGCGGCGCAACAACTCAACGACCACAAGGGATTGTGTTAAAGTGAAATCTGAGAAGCGTCAGCGATTCGTTCGCGCGAATCGGAACATCGTCTTGATTCGATAAGATTCCGTCCTGCCGATTCTCGACCTTGATTCATGAAGCGTTCTTCGCCTGCCATGTATATTCCGAGGACTATGAATCCTGTCACGTCGAGCAGCAGTGCGCCCGAAAAACCGGAAAAAGGCTTCGCGTCAACGCCAGCGGCAATGGCCCGATCGACTGACCCAGAATGAGGTGGAAAGCGTGCAGCGAGACCATCGAGGCGCGAAACTGGTGAGCGAGTCTGCAGTGAATTGTGCAGCATGAAGTAACCGAGCCTCATGACGCCGCCGGCGCGTTGGCCTGCCCATATCCCTGGAATATAAAGCCCGCATGGCCCGCAGCGTGAACTTCCTCTCGACGCCGACCAGCGCGTCGGAGTCCATGTTCCGCTGGTTGGCGGCCATCTCCGCCAAACGCTACAGGACCGACCGCTGGGTGGATCGCCTCCTCCGCGAAGGCCGGCTCCCGGACGTCGCGGCCGAACTCCCGCCGGCCGAGGACTGCCTGGTGCTGCATCGCGCCCCGCACCTCTTCAATCCCGCGACGCCGCTCCTGGACTACCGCTTCGTCCTGAACGCGCGGGATCCGCGCGATCTGGTCTGCAACCAGTACCACTGGCAGTTCGAGCATCCGGTGCAGAACGAGACGCCGGAGCAGACCGAGGCGCGCCGGGCACGCGTGGCGGCCGCCGGCATCGACCATTTCGCCCTGGCCCAGACCAACGAGGCCTATCTCCGGCGGTTCTTCGAGGTCGTGCGGAAGATCGCGCCGCCGGACCGGGTCTTCATCGGCTACGCCCTGTACTGC
Organism: Rubritepida sp.; assembly: GCA_028291485.1. Taxonomy (GTDB): domain Bacteria; phylum Pseudomonadota; class Alphaproteobacteria; order Acetobacterales; family Acetobacteraceae; genus Roseococcus. Next base: position 2,571 of record JAQGHZ010000128.1, read on the forward strand.
CTCGGCTTCGATGCGGCGGTGGAGCGGGCCTGCGCCTTCCTCGGCGTGCGGCCGGAGGAGCTGTCGGACGACCAGCGCCAGCGGATCGAGGCGGAGCGGGTGTCGAATCTCGCGACGAACGAAAAGTGGATCGGCCATCAATGGGCCGGGACGGACACCGCGCCGGGGCGGCACCGGCGCGAGCTCCAGCCGGAGACGGTCCGCATCCTGACGGAGCGGCATCGCTGGTTTCTCGATTTCCTTCGCCGGATGGATGATCCGCGGGTCGCAGAGACCTACGACTAGATCATGATGCGTTCGCCTTCGCTCAGGCACCATGGTCTAGTCCGTTGTTTTGGCGTGTGATTCAGACCTGCGGCGCCTTCGCGCCTTCGGTCATCACGCTCTAGAAATCGTAGAGCTTCGCCGGGTTCTCCACGAGGATGGCGTGGCGCGTCGCCTCGTCCGGCGCCCAGTCGCCGAGGATGTCGAGCAGCAGCGCCTCGTCCGGCTTGTTCTCGAAGATGTTGGGATGCGGCCAGTTGGAGCCCCAGACCACCCGCTCCGGCGCGGCCGCGATGAGCGTGCGCGCGATGGCGGACACGTCCGCATAGCCGGGCGGGCCGGAGCGCGAGACGCCATAAGGCGAGGAAGCCTTCATCCAGACATGCCCCGCCTCCAGCAGGCGCTTCAGCGCCTGGACCGGCGGAGCCTCCGGCGGCACGGGATCGTGGAAGCGGCCGACATGGTCGATGACGACCGGGCAGGGCAAGGCGCGGATCAGCGCCTCGCGCTCGGGCATCTCGCCGCCGTCGAACTGGAGCTGCAGGTGCCAGCCGAGCGGGCCGACCTTCTGCCCCATCTCGTGCAGCTTCTCCCAGGGAATGACGCCGCCCTTCAGCATGAAGCAGCGCGCGCCGCGGGCACCGGCCGCATGCAGGCGGGTAAGCTCTGCCTCCGGCGTGTCGAGCGTGACGACCACCACGGCGCGCGCGGCGTCGAGGCCGAGCGCCGCCACGGCATCCATGGTGCAGGCATTGTCGTCGCCATAGGCCGTCGGCTGCACGATCACGGTGCGCGAGAGGCCGAGCGCCGTCTTCACCTTCCGGTAAGCCTCCAGGTCGTATCGGAAGGGCACCGGCGACGGGTTGCTGGGCGCTACCGCATAGCGCTCCGCAGGCCCGTAGATGTGCATGTGGCAGTCCGTGGCGCCAACGGGCACGGAAAGGCGGGGCGTGGTGGGCATGGAATCTCCTCGGGGGCGGAGCGAAGCCCGCCGCAGGGCCGTTGTCCATCCGCGCGGGGCAGTCCATCTTCCCGCGCAATCAACGTTGGAGGGAACGATGTTCGGACGCAGGAGCCTGCTGGCTGGCGGCGCCACGCTGGCCGCCACAAGCGCGGCGCAGGCGGCCTGGGAGCCGGCGCGGGCGATCCAGATCATCGTGGGCTTCGCGCCCGGCGGCGGCGCCGACCTCGCGGCCCGTGCCGCCGGCGAAGCCTCGACGCCCTTCTTCCCGACGGCGCTCGTCGTGGTGAACCGGCCCGGCGCCGGCGGCGCGATCGCCGCGCAGGCCGTGGCCGGCATGGTGCCGGACGGGCTGAACCTGCTGGTCGGCGGCGGCAGCGAGAGCACCTCGCTGCCCGCCTTCCGCGAAGTCCCCTACGACCCCAAGCGCTCCTTCCGCGCGGTGATCCGCCTGACGCGCCAGCCGCTGCTGATCGTCGCCAAGCGCGGTGGCCGCTTCACCGATATCCGCCAGGCCGTCGAGGCCGCGAAGGCGAATCCGGGCGCGATCCCGCATGCCTCCTCGGGCATCGGATCCATCTACCACGCGGTCTTCGTGCTGCTGCAGCAGGCCGCGGGCGTGGAGTTCCTGCACATCCCCTTCACCGGCGGCGCGCCTTCGCTGGCGGCGCTGATGTCCAACACGGTGGATCTCGCCGTGCTGGCACCGGAGGAGATGGCCGGCCTATCCAGCGCCGGCGAGGTCGTGCCGCTGGCCGTCGCCTCGGAGCAGCGCCTGCCGCCCTTCCCGAACGTGCCGACGCTGAAGGAATGCGGCTGGAACGTGCTCGTCGAGAATATGAAGGGCCTCATCGCGCCGGCCGGCCTGCCCGACGAGATCTACGTCTCGCTGCACGACCGTTTCCGCCGCGGCATGCGGGCGCCGGCATGGAACACCTTCCTCGAGCGCACCGGGGCAATGGACGGGTACCTGGACGGCCCTGGCTTCCAGGCCGCGATGGACAGCGTGCTCGATGCATTGAAGGTCGCCGTGCGGCGATAGAGCCTGCTACGCTTGCGTCCGTATACGGGGGAGCGAATCTTTGACGGAATCCGCACGCAGGCCGATCGCGAGCCGATCGTCCGGCTGGGCGATCGCGCTTGCCGCCCGGCTGGCGCGGGCGGGCGTCACGCCCAACAGCATTTCCGTGGCCTCGGTGGGTTTTGCGGCGGTCGGCGGTGCCCTGACGCTGATGCCGCATCCGCTGGCCTGGATCGGCGCGGCGCTCTGCGTGCAGGCGCGGCTGGTGTGCAACCTGTTGGACGGCATGGTCGCCATCGAGGGCGGCATGAAGACGCCGACCGGGGCGCTCTACAACGAGTTCCCCGATCGGATCGCCGACACGCTCTTCCTCGTGCCGCTGGGCTATGCGGCCGGCATGCCCTGGCTCGGCTGGGCCTGCGCGCTGCTGGCCGCGTTGACGGCCTATGTGCGCGTCTTTGGCGGATCGGTCGGGCTGCCGCAGGATTTTTCCGGCATCATGGCGAAGCAGCGCCGCATGGCCGCGCTGACCGCGGCGCTGGTGCTGGCGGCGATCGAGTGGCCCGTGTTCGGCACAGGCTGGGCGCTGCTGATGTGCGGCTGGCTGATTGCGCTCGGCAGCCTGGTGACCTGCGTCACGCGCAGCCAGGGCATCGCGCGCGCGCTGGGGCGCGCATGACTTCGCTGATCCGCCGGGCGCTCATCGTCCTGGTGCGCTTCCTTGTCGGCGCGCGCGCCGACTGGCGCGGCTGCGCGCCCGTGACCACCCAGCGCATC